>JAEZFE010000141.1 GCA_023437865.1 Pseudomonadota bacterium
GGTCCGTTCAAGCCTGAGACCTACCGCTACTAAGCGCTCCGCGCTTGGCAAAGCCCCCTTCCGGCAACGGAAGGGGGCTTTTTGCTTTTCTGGCGGTCTGGCGCGTGGCTGGCGCTGGTATCGGCAATTTTATCGAAATCCGCGTGAATCGGGCGCAACCCTCGGCTTCCCTTTCCGCATTGCAGCATGTCTGCGCCCTTCGGTTAAGGTTTCGTCAACTTTCGTATAGGGGCTTGGGCCGCGGGGCGGCAGTTCGAAGTACGGAGGGGGAAATGACGATGCGGTTCCATCTAATTGCCGAAGCGGCCGTCGCATCCTTGCCGGGAGTGGCTTATCTTCTTCTCGGGGTAATGGTTCTGGTGTAAGTACCCGCACCCTTCGGGGTGCGGCTGATGCCGATGTCGCCGGGTGCGACTCAACTGCTTGACTCTCGAATGCGTCCGAGTATAGTTGCGCCCTCTCGCGCCGGGTCTGCCTTGGCGCGTCAGCTAATTTTTTGCTCAGGACGAATCGTGATGTTCGCAGTCATTCAGACCGGCGGTAAGCAGTACAAGGTGGCCAAGGACGACGTGATCCGCGTCGAGAAGCTGGCCGGCGAATCGGGTGCCGAGGTCGTCCTCGACCAGGTGCTGATGGTTGGCGACAAGATCGGTGCTCCGCTCGTGTCCGGCGCGAAGGTGACCGCTCAGGTCGTCGCTCAGGCCCGCGGCGAGAAGCTGATCATCTTCAAGAAGCGCCGCCGCCAGAATTCGCGCCGCAAGAACGGCCACCGCCAGGACATCACCATCCTGCGCATCACCGACATCACCGCCGGCTGAGCCGCGGTTCAGGTAAGGAGTAAGAACCATGGCTCATAAAAAGGCTGGTGGCTCGTCCCGTAACGGTCGCGACTCTGCGGGTCAGCGCCTGGGCGTCAAGAAGTTCGGCGGCGAAGTTGTCATCCCCGGCAACATCATCGTCCGTCAGCGCGGCACCAAGTTCTATCCCGGCGTGAACGTCGGCATGGGCAAGGATCACACCCTGTTCGCCACCGCGGCGGGCCAGGTGTCGTTCCGCCACCGCGGCGAGCGTACCTTCATCGACATCGCCCCGCTGCCGGAGGCCGCCGAGTAATTCGGCCGTTCCTCAAGCGGTAAGACATGTCCGAAAAGGGGAACGGTTTAGGCCGTTCCCCTTTTTGTTTTTTTTCAAAACCGTGGTGCCCCGGGCACCCGGAGCGAGCGTAAGCGAGGGACTGGCGCCCCGCCGGCTTTGCCGGCATCAATCATTTGATGCGTGCTATGCACGCGGAGCGCCCGCGAGCTTATGCGAGCGTGAGGCAAGCGAGCGGAGCGAGCGCCCGCCGCCTGAGGGCAAAGCAAACACCATGAAGTTCCTCGATCAGGCCAAGATTTTCATCAAGAGCGGCGACGGCGGTGCCGGCGCGTGCTCGTTCCGTCGCGAGAAGCATATGGAGTATGGCGGTCCCGACGGCGGTGACGGCGGGCGCGGCGGCGACGTGATCATCGAGTGCGTCGACAACCTCAACACCCTGATCGACTACCGTTACCAGCAGCATTTCAAGGCCGGCAAGGGCATGCACGGCATGGGCAAGCAGCGCACCGGCGGCACCGGTGAGCATGTGGTGCTCAAGGTCCCGGTCGGCACCCAGATCCTCGACGAGGACAAGGAAACCGTTCTCGCCGACATGACCGAGGCCGGCCAGCGCATCGTGCTGCTGCGCGGCGGCGATGGCGGTTTCGGCAACCTGCACTACAAGACCAGCACCAACCAGGCGCCGCGCCGCAACGATCCCGGCTGGCCCGGCCAGGAAATGTGGGTGTGGCTCAAGCTCAAGCTGATCGCGGATGCCGGGCTGGTGGGCCTGCCCAATGCCGGCAAGTCGACCTTCCTGGCTGCGGTCACCCGCGCCCGCCCCAAGATCGCCGACTATCCCTTCACCACGCTGCACCCTAACCTGGGCGTGGTCTATCTGGGCGGCGAGGAATTCATCCTGGCCGACATTCCCGGCCTGATCGAGGGCGCCCACGAGGGTGCCGGCATCGGCGACCGCTTCCTCGGCCATATCGAGCGTACCCGTGTGCTGCTCCATCTGATCGACGGCACGCAGGATGACGTGGCCGAGGCCTACCGCGTGGTGCGCGGCGAACTGGCGGCCTATGGCGGTGGCCTCGACGAGAAGCCCGAGATCGTCGCGCTCAACAAGTGCGACTCGCTGCTGGCCGAGGACATCAAGGACAAGATCGAGGCGTTGGAAGAGGCTTGCGGCCAGAAGGTGTTCCCGCTCTCGGGCGTGGCCGGCATCGGCCTCAAGGAAATCCTCGGCGCGCTGCTGGGCCACATCAAGGACGCCCGCGAACAGGATCCCGGCGTGGTGGCCGCGTCCTCGGCCCTCGGCGTGAGCAAGAAGGGCAACGAGGGCTTCTATCGCCGCATGAAGGACCTTGAGGACGAGGGCGACGATGACGGCCGCTACGGTCCCAACGGCGAGTGGATTTGGAACGACGCGCCCGAGGATGACGAAGACTACGACGATGACGATGAGGGGGAGGACGATGACGGCGAGCCCGATCGCTGAGGCCAAACGCCTCATCGTCAAGGTCGGTTCCAGCCTGCTGGTGGACGAGGCTACGGGCCACATCCGCCGCGCCTGGCTGGATTCGCTGTGCGAGGACGTGGCCCGCTGCCGCGCCCGTGGCCAGGAGGTCATCCTGGTCTCGTCGGGCGCCGTCGGCGTGGGCCGCCGCCACCTCGGCCTCACTCCTCCGCTGAAGTTGGAGGAGAAGCAGGCCGCCGCCGCCTGCGGCCAGATCCGCCTCGCCCACGCCTATCAGGAAGCGTTGGCGCGGCACGGCATCACCGTGGCGCAGGTGCTGCTGACCCTGTTCGATTCCGAGGACCGCCGCCGTTATCTCAACGCGCGGGAGACGCTCGACACCCTGTTGCGCCTGGGGGCCGTGCCGGTCATCAACGAGAACGACACGGTCGCCACCACCGAAATCCGCTTCGGCGACAATGACCGTCTGGCCGCCCGGGTGGCGCAGATGATCTCCGCCGACGCCCTGGTGCTGTTCTCCGACATCGACGGCCTCTACACCGCCGACCCGCGCAAGGATCCGGCGGCCACCTATCTGCCGGTGGTCAACGAAATCACCCCGGCGATCGAGGCCATGGCCGGCGACCCCGGGACCGGCTATGGCTCGGGCGGCATGGTGACCAAGCTG
This sequence comes from Pseudomonadota bacterium, assembly GCA_023437865.1. GTDB lineage: Bacteria > Pseudomonadota > Alphaproteobacteria > Rhodospirillales > Magnetospirillaceae > Magnetospirillum. The sequence goes on from JAEZFE010000141.1 coordinate 3,225, forward strand.
GTGGCTGCCCGCATCTGCCTGTCCGCCGGCTGCCGCATGGCCATCTGCAAGGGCGAGCCGCTGCACCCGCTGACCGCGCTGGAGAATGGCGCGCGCGCCACCTGGTTCCAGCCCCAGGCCGAGCCGCGGACCGCCCGCAAGCAATGGATCTACGGCTCCATGAAGCCCGTTGGCGCCGTCACCGTGGATGCCGGCGCCGCTCGTGCGCTCGCCAAGGGCGGTTCGCTGCTGCCCGCTGGGGTGACCTCGGTGGACGGCGGGTTCGAGCGGGGCGATTGCGTGCTGGTGACCAACGGCGACGGCCGGGTGGTGGGGCGCGGCCTGATTGCCTATTCCGCCGAGGATGCCCGCCGGATCATCGGCCGCAAATCCACCGATATAGAGGCCGTTCTGGGCTTTCGGGGCCGCGACGAACTGATCCATCGCGACGATTTGGTGATGGAAGGCTGATCTCCGGTCAGCAACTCGTTTTGCCGGGCGGGCAGGTGCGCACGTCGCCTTCGGGCGGCACCACCGTGACTTGACCCGAATTGGACGGATTGACCACGACGGTGCGTTTCTCGTCGCAGCCGCCGCAGGCGGACAGGCTGAGCAGGCCGGCGAGGGCGGTGACAAGGAGTGATACGCGCATGGGGCGTCTCCCGACTGGCGTGATGCCCTCCCAACACCGGAGGGCTCAGGCGGGTCCCGGGGCGCTGCGGGGTAATTCGTTTGATTGACACCTGCCGCGCGGTGGAAACGCCGGGCATGTTTCATTAACTTTTAGGCTCCCATTCAGGAACCGATCATGACCACCGACATCCAGACCCTGATGACCGATTTGGGCCACAAGGCCCGTGCCGCCGGCCGTGTGCTGGCGCAGGCGCCGGGCGCGGCCAAGGACAAGGCGCTGCGCGCCGCCGCCGCCGCCATCCGCGCCGCCGCGCCGGCCATCAAGGATGCCAATGCCAAGGACATGGCGGCGGGCGAGGCCAAGGGCCTGACCAAGGCCATGCTCGACCGCCTGATGCTCGACGACAAGCGCATCGAGGCCATGGCCAAGGGTCTGGAGGATATTGCCGGCCTGGCCGATCCCGTAGGCCGCGTGCTCGCCGAATGGGACCGGCCCAACGGCCTGCGCATCCAGCGCGTCTCGGTGCCGCTGGGCGTCATCGGCATCATCTATGAGAGCCGGCCCAACGTGACCGCTGATGCCGCCGCGCTCTGCCTGAAATCGGGCAACGCCGCCATCCTGCGCGGTGGTTCGGAAAGCTTCCACTCGTCCTCGGCTATCATGGCCGCCATCCACACGGGCATTGCCGAGGCTGGCCTGCCGCGAGATGCGGTGCAGATGATCCCCACCACCGACCGCGCCGCCGTCGGTGTGATGCTCAAGATGGTGGGCCTGATCGACGTCATCGTGCCGCGCGGCGGCAAGAGCCTGGTTGCTCGCGTCACCGAGGAAAGCCGCATTCCTCTGTTCCAGCATTTGGAAGGCATCTGCCACACCTATGTGGATGGCGCCGCCGATGCGGAGATGGCGCGCAAGGTGGTGCTGAATGCCAAGATGCGGCGCACCGGCGTGTGCGGGTCCACCGAGACTCTGCTGGTCGACAGGAGGGCCCAGGCCTTGCTGCCGTCGCTGGTCAAGGATCTGCTCGATGCTGGCTGTGAGGTGCGCGGCGACGCCGAGACCCAGGCGGCGGATCAGCGCGTCAAGCCGGCCACCGAGGCGGATTGGCGCACCGAATACCTGGACTCCATCATCTCGGTGAAGGTGGTGGACGGCGTGGTCGCGGCGGTGGAGCACATCAACACCTACGGCTCCCAGCACACCGAGGCCATCATCACCGAGGACGCCGCCGCCGCCGAGGCATTCCTCAACGGCTGCGACTCGGCCATCGTGTGCTGGAACGCCTCGACGCTGTTCGCCGATGGCGGCGAGTTCGGCATGGGCGCCGAGATCGGCATTTCCACGGGCCGCATGCACGCGCGCGGCCCGGTCGGCGTCGAGCAATTGTGCACGTTCAAGTACAAGGTGCTGGGCTCGGGCCAGACCCGTCCGGGCTGATGTCGGGAGGGCGTGGGGACATGGGCACATTCTCCCCCAATCCCCACGGCGACCGCCGCCGTGTCCGCATCGGATTGCTGGGCGGGTCGTTCAATCCGGCGCATGAGGGCCACCGGCACGTGGCCGAAAT
>JAEZFE010000315.1 GCA_023437865.1 Pseudomonadota bacterium
GGCTGGCGCAGGATGGTTCCGCGCATGCCGATGCCGGCCAGGGTCTCGGTCATGCCCGAGGCCCGGTCGATGCGGCGGATAGCATGATTGCGGGTGTCGGCCACGTAGATGAAGTCGGCGTCACAGGCCAGCCCTTCGGGTGCGTTGAAGGCCGCCTCGACGCCGCCATCGGTCAGCGCCGCCTCGCCCGATCCATAGCGCACCACCTCGCAGCCATCGTCCTCCAGAATGAGAATTTGGTTGTGGCCGGTATCGGCCAATGCCCACAGCTTGGTACCATCCACCGAGGGGCAGGGCTTGATCTTGCCGGGGAAGCGCAAAGCGCCGCCCATGTCGGTCAGCGGTTTGAGCGGCAACGGCACCGGCTTCAACTCGCCGCGCGCGAAGAACTGCCGCACCATGTCGCCAATGCCCTGCAACAGAAGGTCGGGATGGGGCTCGCCCGACAATTCGCCGATGACGTAGCCGTCGGGTGAGATGAACACCAGGGTCGGCCAGGCGCGCACGCAGTAATCATCCCACAGGTTCATCTCGGGATCGTGCACCACCGGGTGAGTGATGCCATAGCGTGCGATGGCGTGGGCGACGAAGGTGTTGTCCTGCTCGTGGTCGAACTTGGGCGAATGCACGCCGATGACCGCCAGCTCCGATGGAAACGCCTCCTCCAGCCGCTTCAGCGTTGGCAGCACGTGAAAGCAATTGATGCAGCAGAAGGTCCAGAAATCCAGCACGACCAACCGGCCCTTGAGCGCGTCCAAGTTCAAGGGCCGCTCCACGTTGAACCAGGTCAGTCCTGCGCGGTCAAAGTCGGGCGCGCGCGTTATACCGAACATGAATGCCTCGCCGCCTGTTATTGGGGTGCGCAGCGGCGCCGCCCACCCGTCTCCTACATAAGGCGGCACGCCGCACGGGATACAAGGGCCGGGGGATATCAAGGGGCTGGCTGTGTTCGGGCAAGGAGGACCATTCCATGGCGTACAAGGACATCCTGGTTCACATGGACAACACACCGCTCTGCCGGCTCCGGCTTCAGCTTGCAGCCAAGCTGGCCCAGGAACAGGATGCACACCTGATCGCCCTGAACGTCCGCACCAAGCCGGTGCTGCCGCAATACATCGTCAGCCAGTACGGCAGCCAGATCGAGCGCGTCCGCGATAGTTACAACGACGAGGCCGCCCGCGAAGCCCGCGCCGCGTTCGATGCCATCCAGACCGCCCACGGCGTCACCACCGAGTGGCGCGACGTCGAAGGCAGCTTGGTCGATACCGTCAGCCTCCACGCCCGCTATGCCGATATCACCATCATTGGCCAGACCGAGAACGACGAGGGCGAGCGGCCACTGGCCGATTCGCTGGTGATGGATGTGGGGCGGCCTCTGTTGATCGTGCCGTCCGCCAGCACCATCGAGACCCTTGGACAGCGAATCGTCTGCGCCTGGAACGGCTCGCGCGAGGCGACGCGGGCCATCCACGACGCCCTGCCGCTGCTCAAGCGCAGCGAGCGCACCCACGTCATCGCCATCAACCCCACCGGCGGCATGGCCGGCCACGGCGCCATTCCCGGCGCCGACATCTGCCTGCACCTGTCGCGCCACGGGGTGAACGCCGTGTGCGAGCACATCAAGTCGGAGGATCTGAACGTCGGCCAGATGCTGCTGAGCCGCGCCGCCGACGAATATGCCGATTTGATCGTCATGGGCGCCTATGGCCGCTCGCGCCTGCGCGAGATGGTGCTGGGCGGCGCCACCCGCCACCTGCTGCGCCACATGACGGTGCCGGTGCTGATGAGCCACTAGCGCCGCCCGCCGCCCCGTGGCACAACAGGGCCATGGACGAGCTGGTACTCAAGATCACCCCCATGATGGTGCTGCCCGACATCAATCCGGTGGCCCAGCAATACGGCATGCTCGGTGCCGACCTACTCGACAGCGGCGATCCCGGCTGCATCGGCGTGCAGGCCGGCAAGTCGCACATGATCCTGGTCACCGCCGACCTGCTGCGTGGCTATCTGAGCGCCAAGACGGTGACGCCGCTGGTCGGCACCACCGTGCCCTACATCTTCGTCCGCTCGCTCGCCGACGCGAAAGCCCGGCTGCTGCGCGGCGCCCTGGTGGTCGAGGAGGCGCTGACCCCCGAAGGCACCCGCGAGGCGGTGGTGGTCCAGCACGGCCAGTTCATGGTGCTGGCCGAGAAGGTGGAATAGCCGCGCTTGTCGGCGGCGGTAATTATCGGATAGAAAGCTGCCTCCAGGTGCCCGCCGCGCGCGGGAGAATCGGGAAGGCGGTGTGATTCCGCCACGTGCCCAACGCTGTGAGGGGGACCGTTCGGACATCAGCCACTGGCGGCAAGCCGGGAAGGCGTCCGGGACGGGGTGAACCTTAGTCAGAAGACCGGCCTGGAACCATCGGGGCGCCGCTGTGGACGAGCGGAAACCCAGCTTTTCGCATGACAGGGGAAACTCATGCCGGCTCCCGCCATTCAAGAAAATCCCGATTTTTCCGCCGAGGAACGCGAGGCGGTCTATCGCTGCATCCACACCCGCCGCGACGTGCGCGGACAATTCCTGCCCGACCCGATCCCGGACGAGCAACTGGCCCGCATCCTCAAGGCCGCCCACCACGCCCCCAGCGTCGGCTTCATGCAGCCGTGGGACTTCATCGTCGTCCGCTCGCCGGAGGTGAAGGCCAAGGTCAAGGCGGTCTTCGACAAGGCCCATACCGAAGCCGCCATGATGTTCGACGGCGACAAGCGCGAGACCTACCGCACGCTGAAGCTGGAAGGCATCGTCGAATCGCCGGTCGGCGTGTGCATCACCTGCGACCGCTCGCGCACCGGCCCGGTGGTTATCGGCCGCACCCACATGCCGGAGATGGATTTGTTCAGCGCGGTGTGCGCGGTGCAGAACTTCTGGCTGGCGGCGCGGGCCGAGAACCTGGGCGTCGGCTGGGTGTCCATCACCGACCGCAACGATCTGCGCGCCGCCCTCGGCATTCCGCCCAACATCCACCCCATCGCCTATCTGTGCCTGGGCCGCGTGTCGCATTTCTACGACAAGCCCGAGCTTGAAGCTGCCGGCTGGTTGCCCCGCACCCCGATGAAGGACGTCACCTGGTTCGACCAGTGGCACCAGCAGAACGGCGATGAGGACCTGCTCGGCTTGCTGAAGTAAAAATCCCCCACTCCCCCCGGCATCGCCGGGGGGAGTGACCCAGTTCACATCGCCGCCTGTTGCCGCCCGCTAGCGTTGGGTTTCCGGCAACACAGGAGGGCGAGATGAAACTCCCCATCAACGACACGGTAGCGACCCAGCCCACCGGCAGCCTGATCGAGGGCACCGAGGGGCCGGACCAGTTGGACGATTTGTCGCACAACGGCTCGGGCGGGGCATCCGACCCCGGCAGTGGCGACACCATCCGCGCGCTGGGCGGCAACGACACCATCCAGATCCACAACGGCGACGACCGCGTAGACGGCGGCGCGGGCGACGACAAGATCTACGATTACGGCACCGGCAACGACGTCATGAAGGGCGGCGCCGGCGAGAACTTCTTCCTGATCGGCGAAGGCAACGACACGGTGGATGGCAGCGGAGGCATGGACCGGGTGTCCTATGCCGACAGCCAGCAATTGGCCGCCGTGGATCTGGAGAGCGGCCAGGCCATCTCGGAAGGCACCGACACGCTGATCTCGGTCGAGCATGCGATCGGCTCGGACGGCAACGATTCGCTGCTCGGCAGCGCCACCTGGAACTTCCTCGTCGGCGGCGACGGCAACGATCGCATCGACGGGCGCGGCGGGGTCGACACCCTGTGGGGCGATGCCGGCAGCGACACATTGGCCGGTGGCACCGACGACGATCACCTTTACGGCGGCAACGGCAATGACAGCCTGGACGGCGGCACCGGCACCGACGTGCTGGAGGGCGAGGCCGGCAAGGACACGCTCAAGGGCGGCGATGGTTCGGACCTGCTGTGGGGGGGCGGCAACGACGACACCATGACCGGCGGCGCCGGCGGCGACCGGTTCTTCTTCGTGCAGGACGACATCCAGAATTACGACGTCATCACCGACTTCCAGCACGGCGTGGACAAGATCGACGTCAAGGCCCTGGACGCACGGCCCGACCAGGCGGGATTCCAGGCCTACCACTTCGATTCCACGCCGGACGGCAAGGCCGAGGAATTGATCGACGGGCTGTCCGACGATTGGAACGGCCTGATCTCCAGCGCCCCCGGCCCCACCATCAACGGCGATCCGGGCGAAATCGAGGTGCGCCATTCCGGCGGCAACACCTACGTCTACCTGTCCGAGGGCGATGGGCCCAACGACGTCTCGATCCTGCTGCACGGCGACGTGAACCTGACCGCGTCGGATTTCATCCTGACGCCCTGAAGAAAAAAGGCCCCCGTCGCCGGGGGCCTTTTCCTTAGTGCATGCCGCTGCCGCTGGCATCACCCAGCGCCGCCTGGGCGGCGGCAAGGCGGGCGATCGGCACGCGGTAGGGCGAGCACGAGACGTAGTCCAGGCCCACACGCTGGCAGAAGGCGATGGAGCTGGGGTCACCGCCATGCTCGCCGCAGATGCCGAGCTTGAGGTCGGAGCGGGCGGCACGGCCGCGCTCCGAAGCGATCTTGACCAGTTCGCCCACGCCCTGCTGATCGAGCTGGGCGAAGGGGTCGTGCTCGTAGATGCCCTTCTCGCGGTAGACGCCGATGAACGGACCCGAATCGTCGCGGCTCATGCCGAACGTGGTCTGGGTCAGATCGTTGGTGCCGAACGAGAAGAACTCGGCCGACTGGGCGATCTCACCGGCCAGCAGAGCCGCACGCGGCAGCTCGATCATGGTGCCGACCATGTACTTGAGCTGGTACGCGTTCTCGGCGAACACCTCGGCGGCCACCTTGTCGATGCTGGCCTTGAGCAGGTCCAGCTCCTTCTTGGCGCCCACCAGCGGGATCATGATCTCCGGCGTCACCGTGCGGCCGGTATCGCGCGACACGCCCACCGCCGCCTCGAAGATGGCGCGGGCCTGCATCTCGTAGATTTCCGGATAGGTGATGCCCAGGCGGCAGCCGCGATGGCCCAGCATGGGGTTGGCTTCGTGCAGGGCGGCGTTGCGGGCCTTCACCGTGGCGACGTCGACGCCGGCGGCCTGGGCCACTTCCTGAATGTCGGCCTCGGTATGGGGCAGGAACTCGTGCAGCGGCGGGTCAAGCAGGCGGATGGTCACCGGCAGGCCCTGCATGATCAGGAACAGGTCCACGAAGTCCTGGCGCTGGAACGGCAGCAGCTTGGCCAGGGCGGCGCGGCGGCCCGCCTCGTCTCCGGCCAGGATCATCTCGCGCACGGCGATGATGCGGTGCGGGTCGAAGAACATGTGCTCGGTGCGGCACAGGCCGATGCCCTCGGCGCCGAACTTGCGCGCGGTGGCGGCGTCGTTCGGGGTCTCGGCATTGGCGCGGACCTTCAGCGTGCGGATGGTGTCCACCCACTCCATCAGCGTGGCGAAATCGCCGGTCAACTCGGGCTGGATGGTCGGCACGGCGCCGACGAACACCTCGCCGGTGCCGCCGTCGATGGTGATGACGTCACCTTCCTTGATCACATTGCCGGCCACCTTGAGGGTACGGGCGGGATAATCGACGCGGATGTCGCCGGCACCGGCCACGCAAGGCGTGCCCATGCCGCGCGCCACCACGGCGGCGTGGCTGGTCATGCCGCCGCGGGTGGTCAGGATGCCCTCCGAGACGTGCATGCCGCCGATATCCTCGGGGCTGGTCTCGACGCGGACCAGGATGACCTTTTCCTTCTTGTCCTTGACCCAGGCCTCGGCGTCCTCGGCCGAGAACACCACCTTGCCCGAGGCGGCGCCGGGCGAGGCCGGCAGGCCGCGCGCCAGGATCTGGCGGGGCGCCTTGGGGTCGAGGGTGGGGTGCAGCAACTGGTCGAGCGCCGCCGGGTCGATGCGGCCGATGGCCTCCTTGCGGGTGATGAGGCCCTCGCGCGCCATGTCGACGGCGATCTTCAGCGCCGCCTTGGTGGTGCGCTTGCCGGTGCGGGTCTGGAGCATCCACAGGCGCTTCTGCTGCACCGTGAACTCCATGTCCTGCATGTCCTTGTAATGCGCCTCGAGCTTATGGCGGATGGCGTTGAGCTCGCGGAACACCTCGGGCATGACCTCTTCCATCGAGGGCAGCTCGGACTTGTGCACCTTCCGGCCGTCGATGGTCAGCTGCTGGGGGGTGCGGATGCCGGCGACCACGTCCTCGCCCTGGGCGTTGACCAGGAACTCGCCGTAGAAAGTGTTCTCGCCGGTGGACGGATCGCGGGTGAAG
>JAEZFE010000192.1 GCA_023437865.1 Pseudomonadota bacterium
CGGTGGTGGCGTGGCGTCAGGGCGCGCCGGTGACGGTGGATCAGGTGGCCGAAGTGCAGGTGGGGGCAGGGGTGAAGCGCGGCGATGCCTCGGTCAATGCCAAGCCCGCCGTCATCCTGGCGGTGCAGAAGCAGCCGGGCGCCAACACCGTCACCCTGACCCGCCAAGTGGAAGCGGCGCTGGCCGAGATCAGCCGCTCGCTGCCGCGCGACGTCAAGGCCGACCACATTCTGTTCAAGCAGGCCGACTTCATCGAACGGGCGGTGGACAACGTCGAGGAGGCTCTGCGTGACGGCGCCATTCTGGTCGCCATCGTGCTGTTTGCGTTCCTGATGAACATGCGCACTACGGTGATCAGCCTGACCGCCATCCCGCTGTCCATCGTGGTGACCGCGCTGGTGTTCCAGTGGCTGGGGCTGTCCATCAACACCATGACCTTGGGCGGTCTGGCCGTCGCCATCGGCGAACTGGTGGACGATGCCGTGGTGGATGTCGAGAACATCCTGCGCCGCCTGCGCGAGAACGCCAAATTGCCCCAGCCCCGCCCGGTGATCGCGGTCATCCGTGACGCGTCGGGCGAGGTGCGCAATTCCATCGTCTACGCCACTATCGTCGTGGTGTTGGTGTTCCTGCCGCTCTTCGCGCTGTCGGGCATCGAAGGCCGGTTGTTCACCCCGCTGGGCATCGCCTATGTGGTGTCGATCGTCGCCTCGCTTCTGGTGTCGCTGACCGTCACGCCGGCGCTCAGCTACTATCTGCTGCCCAAGGCCCGCGCCATCGGCCACAGCGATTCCTGGCTGGTGCGCCGGCTGAAGGAGTATGACCGCCGGCTGCTGGCATGGTCCTTCGCCAATCCCGCCCCGGTGCTGGTGGGGGCGGGGCTGCTGGTCGCGGTGGCGGTGGCGTCGGTGCCGTTTCTGGGCCGGGCCTTCCTGCCGGCCTTCAACGAGGGCACGGTGACGGTGAACGTGGTGCTGCCGCCAGGGACCTCGCTGTCCGAGAGCAATCGCATCGGCACCATCGCCGAGACCCTGCTCATGCGGGTCCCCGAGGTGGTCTCGACCGGCCGCCGCACCGGCCGCGCCGAACTCGATGAGCATGCCGAAGGCGTTCATTACGGCGAGATCGACGTGGACCTGCGCCAGTCGGGCCGGTCGCGGGAGGCCATCCTGGCCGATCTGCGCGCCCAGATGGCCCAATTGCCGGGCGTCGCCGTCAATATCGGCCAGCCCATCTCGCACCGCCTAGACCATCTGCTGTCGGGCGTCCGCGCCGAGATCGCCGTCAAGATCTTCGGAGACGACCTCGACACCCTGCGCAGCCTTGCCGCTGAAGCACGCGGGCGCATGGCCGGCATTGCCGGCATTGCCGATCTTCAGGTGGAGAAGCAGGTGCTGATCCCACAATTGCAGATCCGGCTTGATCGAAACGAGGCCAAGAAATACGGCCTGTCGCTCGACCAGCTGACCGAGACGCTGGAGGCGGCGCTGAACGGCCGGGTGGTCAGCCAGGTGCGCGATGGGCAGAAGAGCTTCAACGTGGTTCTGCGCCTGGCCGAGGACTGGCGCGCCCACACCGCCGACTTCCGCCAGATCCTGGTAGACACGCCCTCGGGCAAGGTGCCGCTGGCGCTGCTGGCCGAGGTGGTCGAGACCCAGGGGCCCAACATCATCAACCGCGACGATATGCGCCGCCGCATCGTGGTGCTTGCCAACACGCAGGGCCGCGACATGGGCTCGATCATCGCCGACGTCCAGGCCGCGCTCGGCGCCATGGCCCTGCCGCAGGGTTATTACGTCTCGTTCGAAGGCCAGTTCAAGAGCCAGCAGGAGGCCAGCCGGCTGATCGCCGTGCTGGCGCTGCTGTCGCTGGCCGGCATCTTCGTCGTGCTCTACAGCCACTTCCGCTCGGCGGTGCTGACGCTGATCATCATGGGCAACATCCCCATGGCCCTGGTCGGCAGCGTTGCCGCCCTGTGGCTCAGCGGTCAGCCCCTGTCGGTGGCCAGCCTGGTGGGCTTCATCACGCTGACCGGCATTGCCGCGCGCAACGGCATCATGAAGGTTTCGCACTACCTGCATCTGATCCGCCACGAAGGCGAGAATTTCGGCCCCGCCATGGTGGTGCGCGGTTCGCTCGAACGCCTGACGCCGGTGCTGATGACCGCCCTGGTGGCGGCGTTGGCGCTGGTTCCGCTGGTGGTCGCCGGCGGCGAGCCCGGCAAGGAGATCCTGCACCCGGTGGCGGTGGTGATCTTCGGCGGGCTGATGTCCTCCACCCTGCTCGACACCATCGTCACCCCCGTCCTGTTCCTCCTGCTCGGGCGCCAGGCCGCCGAAGCCAACCTGGCTGCGGACGCCCCGGTGGCGGAGGCAATCCCATGAAGGAGAAGACCATGAAGAATATTCCCGCCGCCCTCCTGGCCCTGGGCTTGATTGTCGGTGCAGGGGAGGCCGCCGCCCACGGCGCGCCGGTGCCGGCCTATGGCGGTCAGGTAACCACCGCCGGCGATCTGCACGTCGAATTCGCCGTGCGCGATGGCGGCTTGCGGGTATGGGTGCGCGATCACGCCGACAAGCCGGTGGCCGCCACCGGCAAGGCCGCTTTGCTGCTGGCCGGGCGCAAGCTCGACGTGCCGCTTGCCGCCGGTGGCCCGGCACTGATCGGCGACGCCCCAGTGCAGGCCGGCGACAAGCTGACCGCCGTGCTGTCGCTGATGGTGGAGGGCAAGCCGGTCTCGGCCCGCTTCGCCCAGGAGGCCGTGGTGGTGCCCGCGCTGGCCGGTGCCGCCCGCAACGGCGCCCAGGTCTTCGCCAACGCTTGCGCCGCCTGCCACGGCGCCGCCCTGCGCGGCAGCGATGCCGGCCCGCCGCTGCTGCACCCCTATTACGCCCTCGGGGCCGGCCATGGCGATGACATCGTGCTCTCCGCCATTGCCAAGGGCGCGGCGAGCCATCACTGGAAGTTCGGCGACATGCCGAAGCCGGACGGTGTAAAGCCCGGCCAGGAGGCGGAATTGCTCGCCTATGTCCGCGCCATGCAGGCGGCCAACGGGCTGGGGGCCACCCCGTCGTCGGCGCCTGCTGCCAATCCCCATGTGGGGCATCACTGAGGCGCGAACCCGGCTTGGGTCCCCGCGTTTACGGCATGCGGCCGGGCGTGTAACAGGGCGTGGAGGGGCCGATGTTCCTTGTCGAGGCCCAGAC
>JAEZFE010000265.1 GCA_023437865.1 Pseudomonadota bacterium
CTCGATGACCTCGTCGCGTACGCTCTCGTCCAGCTCGGTCAGGATTTCCGGATCGAAATCGGGGCGCAGTGCCTCGACCAGCTTGGCCCGCAGCTCGGGCTCCAGGCGCTCCAGCAGGTCGGCGGCATCGGAATAATGCAGGGGCTCGGCCAGGGCGCGGGCATCCGCCCCCCGGCCTTCCTCCAGCGCCAGTTCGACAGTGCGCACGAACGCGGGATCGAGGCCGTAAAGGTCGTCCTCGATGGTCAGGTGTCCCGGTCCCTCGCTGCTGTCGATCCCTGCCAAGCCTTATCCCCGCTGATGCGCGACCATTTGAGCGTCCACGGCGGCAAGGGCGGTCACGTTCACGATGTTCCGCACCGTCGCCGAGGGCGTGAGAATATGCGCAGGCAAAGCCGCGCCCATCAAGATCGGACCGACCGACAGGCCCTCGCCCAGCACCTTCAGCAGGTTGAACGAGATGTTGGCGGCGTCCAGGTTGGGCATGATCAACAGGTTGGCTTGGCCCTTGAGGCGCGAATTGGGGAAGATGCGCTCGCGGATGTCTTCAGACAAGGCCGCATCGCCATGCATCTCGCCTTCGACCTCCAGATAGGGGGCGCGCTCATGCAGGATGGCCAGGGCCTCGCGCATCTTCGACGCCGACGCGGTGTTGCGGGCGCCGAAATTGGAATGCGACAGCAGCGCCACCTTGGGCTCGATGCCGAAGCGGCGGACTTCCTCGGCGGCCAGCAGAGTGGTTTCGGCGATCTGCTCGGCGGTGGGCTCGGGGGTGACGTAGGTGTCGCAGATGAAGTAAGTGCCCTGCGGCATGATCAGCAGGTTCATGGCCGCCGGCACGCGCACGCCCTCGCGCAGGCCGATGACGTCCTTGATGTGGCCGAGATGCTTCTCATAGCTGCCGATGGTGCCGCAGATCATGGAATCGGCTTCACGGCGCTTGACCATCAGGGTGCCGATCACCGTGTTGCGGGTGCGCACCACCGTGCGGGCGTAATCGGGCGAGACGCCCTTGCGCTCCAGGGTCTGGTGGTACAGGCGCCAGTAATCGTGATAGCGCGGATCGTTCTCGGGATCGCACAGCTCGAAATCCACGTCGATCTTCAGGCGCAGGTCCAGATCGGCGATGCGCTTCAGCACCACTTCGCGGCGGCCGATCAGGATGGGGAAGGCGACGCCTTCATCCACCACCGCCTGCACCGCCATCAGCACCCGGCGGCCTTCGCCCTCGGTATAGACCACGCGGCGGGTGTCCTGCTTGGCGCGGTCGAACACCGGCTTCATCACCAGGCCGGAGCGGAAGACGAATTGGCCCAGCTTTTCCAGATAGGCATCGAAATCGATGATGGGGCGGCGGGCCACGCCGGAATTCATGGCCGCCTTGGCGACCGCCGGGGCCAGCTTGAGGATCAGGCGCGAATCGAACGGCTTGGGGATCAGGTATTCCGGGCCGAAGGACAGCGGCTGCTCGCCGTAAGCCGCGCGCACGCGCTCGTCCGATTCGGCCATGGCGAGGTCGGCCAGCGCGTAGGTGCAGGCCAGCTTCATCTCTTCGTTGATCTGGGTGGCGCCAACGTCGAGCGCGCCGCGGAAGATGTACGGGAACACCAGGACGTTGTTGACCTGGTTTGGGTAGTCCGAACGCCCGGTGGCGATGATGGCGTCCGGGCGAACCGACTTGACCTCGTCGGGCAGGATCTCGGGGGTCGGGTTGGCGAGCGCAAACACGATGGGCTTGTCGGCCATGGTGGCGACCATCTCGGGGGTCAGCACACGCGGGGCGGACAGGCCCAGGAAGATGTCGGCGCCGGGGATCACTTCGGCCAGGGTCCGCTTGTCGGTCTCCTGGGCGAATACCTCCTTATAGGGGTCCATCAGCTCGTTGCGGCCCTTGAAGACCACGCCCTTGATGTCGGTGACCCAGATGTTCTCGCGCTTGACGCCGACGCTGACCAGCAGGTTCAGGCAGGCCAGCGCGGCGGCGCCGGCGCCCGAGGCGACCAGGCGGACCTGACCGATATCCTTGCCGACGATGCGCAGCGCGTTGACCATGGCCGCGGCGACCACGATGGCGGTGCCATGCTGATCGTCATGCATCACCGGAATCGACAGGCGCTCCTTGAGCTGCTTCTCGACCTCGAAGCACTCTGGCGCCTTGATGTCTTCCAGGTTGATGGCGCCGAAGGTGGGCTCCATGGCGGCGATGACGTTGACCAGCTTGTCGGGGTCGAGCTCGTTGAGCTCCATGTCGAAGACGTCGATGCCGGCGAACTTCTTGAACAGGACGCCCTTGCCTTCCATCACCGGCTTGGCGGCCAGCGGGCCGATGGGGCCAAGGCCGAGCACGGCGGTGCCGTTGGTCACCACCGCAACAAGATTACCCCGCGCGGTGACTTCCACAGCATTGTCGGGGTCGGCCACGATGGCTTCGCAGGCTGCGGCCACGCCCGGCGAATAGGCCAGCGCGAGGTCGCGCTGATTGGCTAAGGGCTTGGTGGCGTTGACGCTAATCTTCCCGGGGACGGGCAGGCGATGGTATTCCAGCGCCGCGTCGCGCAGCTCTTCCGACATGCTCATGGGGGGACGACCTCAAGTAATATTATTTCTTGTGACCCTAGCCCGTTCGGGGCTCTCCCGGCATACCCCTATCCGCCAGAAACGACAAGCGCTGAAGGGGTTGCGCATGTCGGGCTTGCGGAAATCCGATAAGGTAATACCAGTGCGCCGGGCCCATAACGCGAAACCCCCGCAAGCCGGAGCCTGCGGGGGTTTCCCGAAATTTGGTGCGACCGGGGAGACTCGAACTCCCACGACTTACGTCACACGCACCTCAAGCGTGCGCGTCTACCAGTTCCGCCACGGTCGCATAGCTGGTAGCACCCCCTTGGGGAACCTTTGACAAGGGTCTTGCCAACGGGGAGACAGGGGAATACCAAACTCCCTCGGACGAATCAAGCGGACTTTCTAGGAGAACCATGACTTCTTCCATCGAGTGGCGCATCAGCGACGAAAAAGTCCCCTACGACGAGGCGCTCGCCTTCATGGAGGAGCGGGTGGCGGCGATCCGCGCCGGCACCGCCGCCGAATGCGTATGGCTGCTGGAACATCCGCCGCTTTACACCGCCGGCACCTCGGCCAAGCCCGAGGATCTGCTGTGGCACGACCGCTTTCCGGTCTACCAGACCGGGCGCGGTGGCCAGTTCACCTATCACGGGCCGGGCCAGCGGGTGGCCTATGTGATGCTGGATCTCAAGAAGCGCGACGGCGACGTGCGCGGCTATGTCTGCGATCTGGAAGAATGGCTGATCCGCACGCTCGCCCGCTTCACCGTCAAGGGTGAGCGGCGCGACGGCCGGGTCGGCATCTGGGTGAGCCGGGGCGGGGGGCGCGAGGACAAGGTGGCCGCCATCGGCGTGCGCGTGCGCCACTGGGTCACCTTCCACGGTATCGCGTTGAACGTGGATCCCGATCTCAGCCATTTCCAGGGCATCGTGCCGTGCGGCATCACCCAGCACGGGGTTACCAGTCTGTGGGACCTGGGCTGCACGCCCACTATCCCCGAGGTGGATTCCGCCCTGATGGCAAGCTGGGATGAGGTGTTCGGTCCCCGGAAGGGGTAGTTCCCGCGATCCTGTCGGGGTTGCCTTTTCCACCTGCGCCTACCCCCTCCGCACCGCGCCGTTCCGTCCGGAGGCCGTGGGATAATCCACTCACGCGACCGGCAGGAGGGACCAAGCGTGCAGGTGGAAAAGACCCGTGAGATCGTCAGGCTGTTCGAGCGGGCCGCGGCCGAGCATCTGGCTTGGCTGATGCGGGTCCACTCGGCGCTGATGTTCCCCGAGGCCCCCGGCGTGCCACCTTGCGCGCCGGACGCGCCGTTGACCCTGCTGGCCGGTTGCGCCTGCGGCCATGCCGAGCAGTTGGCGCCGCTTATCCGGCTGCGCGCCCAGATGCACGGCCAGGCGCAGGAATTGCTGGGCAGGGCGGCGCGTGACCGGCGGGTGGATCCGGCGGATTATCAGGCGTTCATGGCCTCGGTCGATGGCTATTCGCGCGAAGCCCGTCGAGTCGAGAACCATTTCCGCCGCCTGCTGGTGGAGACCGATCCGCTGACCGGCGTCCATAACCGCCAGGGCATGATGCGCGACCTGCGTCGTGAATGGACGCGCGCGTTGCGCACCGGCCAGCCCATCTGCGTCGCCATCGCCGACCTGGACCATTTCAAATCGGTCAACGACACTTGGGGGCACGCCGCCGGCGACAAGGTGCTGTGTGCCGCCGCGCGTTTTTTCCAGCGCCGCCTGCGTCCCTACGACGCGGTGTACCGCTATGGTGGCGAGGAGTTCCTGTTCAGCCTGCCCAATACCGATGCCGACACCGCCGCCCATGTGCTCGACCGCCTGCGCAAGACCCTGGCGCGCATGCCGGTGGTGCTCGATTGTGGCACGCGGGTGCCGGTTACCTGTTCCATCGGCGTGGCCCAGATGGTTCCTGGCCGCTCGGTCCAAGAGGCGGTCGCCGCCGCCGACAAGGCGCTCTATGCCGCCAAGAACGGCGGGCGGAACCGCGTCGTCGTTGCCGATACCGGCGAGCCGGCGCTGGAAGCCGAAGTGATTTCGGCGCGGCTGCATCCGATCCGGGGTGCGGTGCGGCATTAGGCATCGCCTTCGACTCAGGTCTGCACCGAGGCCGCTCTGTGTCAGCGGGGGGGAACGTGTGCCGCCCCGCCTTGGGGCTGCCTTGTGTTCGCCGCAGCGCAGTTGGGACTACATAACGAAAGCCCCGCGGGCGACATTGCGCTCTTCGCGGGGCTATCGGTGTGGGGCCGGCGCGGCCCTAATATTCGGCGATTAGCCGATGATAGTTCGTCAGCTTTTGTTCAGTCCGTGACACCTTAATCAAGGGTGTCGTCAAACTTACCCGGTGGCGTCATGCCGGATTGACATCCTCCTATCCGGTTCGTTTTTCCCGCGTGGGTGTAAATCGATGGCCGGATGACTTGAGTTTTGTCGATAAAGCCGCCTCACTCCTCTGTCTTTGTTACGGACTTATTATGCTCCTTTCCGAGCAAGGGTGTCAAGGTTCCCGGAGGGGGCATGAAAAAGGGCGCCCCCGCAGGGGCGCCCTGGATAAGGCTTGTTTGTGCGGTCAATCCACCATTTCGGCGATTTTTTCGTCCTTGCCCGAGCCTTCGATGAACTCGAAGGCCAGCTTGTTGTCTGCCACGGTGACCTTGACCACGCCGCCCTTGGACAGCTTGCCGAACAGCAGCTCCTCGGCCAGGGGCTTCTTGATGTGCTCCTGGATCACGCGGGCCAGCGGGCGGGCGCCGAACTGGCGGTCGTAGCCCTTTTTGGCCAGCCAGCCGCGGGCCTCTTCCGACAGCTCGATGGTGACGTCGCGGTCGCCCAACTGGGTTTCCAACTGCATGACGAACTTATCGACCACCTGCGACACGATCTCGCTGGTCAGATTGGCGAACGGGATGGTGGCGTCGAGGCGGTTGCGGAATTCCGGCGAGAACATGCGCTGGATCGCCTCCTGGGCGTCGCCCTCGCGGACCTCGCGTTCGAAGCCGATGGCCGGCTTGGCAAGGTCAGCGGCCCCCGCATTGGTGGTCATGATCAGGATCACGTTGCGGAAATCGACGTTCTTGCCGTTGTGGTCGGTCAGGCGGCCGTGGTCCATCACCTGCAGCAGGATGTTGAACAGATCGGGATGGGCCTTCTCGATTTCATCGAGCAGCAGCACGCAATGGGGATGCTGGTCGATGGCGTCGGTCAGCAGGCCGCCCTGGTCGAAGCCCACATAGCCCGAGGGCGCGCCGATCAGGCGGGACACCGAGTGGCGCTCCATGTACTCCGACATGTCGAAGCGGGTCAGTTCGATGCCGAGGATGCGGCTGAGCTGACGGGCGACCTCGGTCTTGCCGACGCCGGTGGGGCCGCTGAACAGGTAGCAACCGATCGGCTTCTCCGGCTCGCGCAGGCCGGCACGGGCCAGCTTGATGGCCGAGGCCAGCGCCACGATGGCCTTGTCTTGGCCGAACACCAGGGTCTTGAGGTCGCGCTCAAGGTTCTTGAGCGCCTCCATGTCGTTGGCCGACACCGACTTGGGGGGGATGCGGGCGATCTTGGCGACGATCTCCTCGACATCCTTGACCGTCACCGTCTTGCGCCGCTTGGATTCGGGCAGGAGCATGCGGGCTGCGCCCACCTCGTCGATGACGTCGATGGCCTTGTCCGGCAGCTTGCGGTCGGTGATGTACTTGGCCGCCAGCTCCACCGACGCCTTGATGGCATCCGGGGTGTAGCGCACCTTGTGGTGGCTCTCGTAATACGGCTTCAGGCCGTTGAGGATCTTAATCGAATCCTCGATGGTCGGCTCGTTGACGTCGATCTTCTGGAACCGGCGCACCAGGGCGCGGTCCTTTTCGAAGTAGTTGCGGTATTCCTTGTAGGTGGTCGAGCCGATGCAGCGCAGGCTGCCCGAGGCCAGGGCCGGCTTGAGCAGGTTCGACGCATCCATGGAGCCGCCCGAGGTGGCGCCGGCGCCGATCACCGTGTGAATCTCGTCGATGAACAGGATGGCGCCTTCGTAATTCTCCAGCTCGGTCACCACCGCCTTCAGGCGCTCCTCGAAATCGCCACGATAGCGGGTGCCGGCCAGCAGGGTGCCCATGTCCAGCGAGAAGATGGTGGCGTTCTTCAGCACCTCGGGCACTTCGCCCTTGATGATGCGGCGCGCCAGGCCCTCGGCGATGGCGGTCTTGCCGACGCCGGGATCGCCCACGTAAAGCGGGTTGTTCTTGGAGCGGCGGCACAGGATCTGGATCGTGCGCTCGCATTCCAGGTCGCGGCCGATCAGCGGGTCGATCTTGCCCTGCATCGCCTTCTTGTTAAGGTTGACGCAATAGGCGTTGAGAGCGTCCTGGCCCTTTTTCACCACTTTCTCCGGCGAAGCTTCGTCATCGGCGCCATGCACCGTACGGTTCTGGCTGCGGCCGGGAGCCTTGGCCACGCCATGGCTGATGTAGTTCACCGCGTCCAGCCGGGTCATGTCCTGCAATTGCAGGAAATAGACGGCATGGGATTCGCGTTCGGAGAACAGGGCAACGATGACGTTGGCGCCCGTGACCTCCTCGCGGCCCGAAGATTGGACGTGGATGGCGGCGCGCTGCACCACCCGCTGGAAGCCGGCGGTGGGCTTGGGCTCGGCGCCCCGTGGGCTGACCAGGTCGGTCAGCGAGTTGTCGACGAATTCGGTAAGGTCGCGGCGCAGTCGATCGATGTCGACATTGCAGGCTCTGAGGACGGCGACCGCGTCCTGGTCTTCTGACAGGGCCAGCAGCAGATGTTCCAACGTCGCGTATTCGTGGCGGCGTTCGGAAGCATAAGCCAGGGCTCGATGAAGGCTCTGCTCCAGGTTACGCGACAGCATATGGCTTTCCTTCCGAGGCTATTCCTTCTCGATGGTGCACTGCAGCGGGTGCTGGTTCTGCCGGGCCAAATCCATGACCTGGGTTACCTTGGTTTCCGCCACTTCATATGTGTACACGCCACAGATCCCGACCCCGCGGGTGTGAACGTGCAGCATGATGCGCGTCGCCTCCTCACGGTTCTTGTTGAAAAAGCGTTCGAGGACGTGAACGACGAACTCCATAGGAGTGTAGTCGTCATTCAACATCAGCACCTTGTACATAGCCGGCTTCTTCGTCTTGGGGCGGGTTTTGATCACCACCCCGGTCTGGTTGCCGTCATCGTTGCGCCGGTCGTCGTCTCGATGGTCGCTCATTTTCTCATGCACGGGTGTTTGGCCACGGGTACACGCCTATCATATTGGGCGGAAGGCGCCTTCGAAAAGGGTCTCGTTGGGCAATCGAAGGCCTAAGGCTGATTTCTCGGAAAAAAAGGCCCGGGGGATCGACCACCGAGCCTTTGACCTAATCCCTCTCACCAACCGCTTGCGCTTTAGTGGTGGATCTTGAGCAGCTTTTCCAGCGACGCTGCCAGCTTGGCCTGCACCGGGCCATAGGCGTCCTCGAACAGCTTGATGGTCTGGGCCGACAGCTGCGAGCCCTGGGCGAGCAGGCGGTCGAGCTGGCTCTTGACCAGGGCGGTCTGAGCTTCGACGGCGTCGTGGACGGTCCGGGCGGCCAGCAGCTTCTTCGACGCCTCGACGCTGTCCTCGACGGCCAGCTGGGCCAGGCCGGCCACCGACTTGCCGATGTCCTGCAGGCCATGGGCCAGGGTCTGGCTGGCCTTGATCACCGCGTCCAGGTTGTCCTTGGCCGAGGCAACGGCGTCCTCATAGGACTTGAACGCGGCGGTCTGCGCCTTGACGGCGGCATCCACCTGATCCTTGGTCAGCGCCACGGCCTTCTCGTAACCCTTGGACGCGGCGTCCTGGGAGGCCTTGACCACCTGCTCGATGGTCTGCTTGCCGGCCGACACCGCCTGCTCGATCTGCTTGGCGGCGTCGTTGGCAGGAGCGGGGGCAGGGGCAGCGGCGGGGGTCGCGGCGGCGGCGGCGGCCTTCGCTTTGGCGGTGGTCATAGGTGGGAACTCCTTGGTCTTTCGTCGGGGCTGAATTTCGTTGTCACGTGCACAACGGTTCGCCCGGCAATGCCTTCGACCAACCTATGCTGCGACGCAACATGGGCACTATGGGGCCGACCTCAGCCGCTAGTCAATATGGCTTTGTGCGCCGCAACATAGGTGTAAGGTCTAAGGCGGGTATGGCGCTTCCGTAGGGATGCTCGACCAGGTCTGCGGTTGATTACTGCGGCGCGCGGCTAATTCAGTAATCCGTTCTTGGTCACGCGCAGCGAGAATACCGGCACTTCCAGCCGCTTGGCCTTGGCTTCCCACAGCGGGTCGAACGGCACCTCCTTGGCCTGGTTCACCGGCACTCCGGTAGGGTCCAGTGCGAACAGGTTCTCGGCAAAGCTCAGCTTGTCGAAAGCGGCCGATGGGTAGCGCCAGGCGGTCAGGCGGTAGGACTGATCCTTGCAGGTGGCCGCGCTCCACCAATAGGCCCGCGACGGCAGCTCCAGCCCCACCGGCGGCGCAGCGAACATGCCGCTCTGTTCGAAAGATGCCACCAGACGGTCATAGGTGGGCTGGTCCAGCTGCACCTTGGCCTCCTTGGCGCGCCACGGCGCCAGCAAATCGCCGGAGGTCAGCTCTGCTGCCTTACCCTGTTGGACCACGCGAATAATCAAGATTCGCCGAAGCGCGTCCAGTTCGTAAATCCTTAACTGCTCATCGTAAATACCGTTGTAGACGAGCCGGTAACGGTCAGGGCTGCCTTCAGAACAGGTGGCGCGAATGTCCTCGCCTTCGACGAACGAGAACCAGTAAGCCTTGCGGTTCAGCGGGTCGCCGATGTCGTCACCTCGGTAAGTGCATGAAGCAACAGCACAAACGGCCACCAATACAGCGGAAATCCGCGACAGAAGCACTTTCATCGCCTGTTCCTCGGTTCATCGCTCTGGGCGTTAGCTTATGACTTTCAGTCCATATCCTGCGGCTAAACGCCCATTCATTGGGCAGGCGGACTATGCACGAAAAGCGACCTGTGGCGGGCTGGCCAAACTGGACACGGATTTGCAATTTCTTTATCGTGCGCGACTACCCTCTTCGATACCAGCTAGAGAACGGAAGGTCGAGAAATTGAGCGCGGCCCGCTGCCTACCCCGATTCGTCTCCCGGCTTTTCCTGGCCCTTTTCGCCGTCGCCTTCGCGGTCTCGGCTGGCCTTACCTCGGCGCAAGCGCGCGAAAGCCGCTATGGCGCCGTCGTTCTCGACCATGAGAGCGGCAACGTGCTCTATGCCGTCAACGCCGACCGCCGGTCCTACCCGGCGTCGCTGACCAAGGTGATGACGCTTTACCTGCTGTTCGATGCGTTGGACAGCGGCAAGGTCTCACTCGATACCATGATGCCGGTTTCATCGCACGCCGCCGCCCAGTCGCCGTCCAAGCTGAACCTGGCGCCCGGTGACCGCATCTCGGTCGAGGACGCGGTGCTGGCCCTGGTGACAAAGTCCGCCAACGACGTGGCCGTGGTGGTCGCCGAGCATCTGGGCGGTACCGAGGACGCCTTCGCCGACATGATGACCCGCAAGGCGCGTCAGATCGGCATGAATGCGACCACCTACCAGAACGCCTCCGGCCTGCCCAATCTGGCTCAGGTGTCGACGCCGCGCGATCAGGCGACCCTGGGCCGCCAGTTGATCCGCAATCACGGCAAGTACTACCACTATTTCTCGACCCGCCAGTTCCGGTGGCGCGGCCAGCCGATCTCCACCCATAACCGCCTGATGCTGCGCTATCAGGGCGCCGACGGCATCAAGACCGGCTATATCAATGCGTCGGGCTTCAATCTGATCGCCTCGGCCAAGCGCGATGGCCGCCGCCTGATCGGCGTGGTGTTCGGCGGCGATACCGCCGCCTGGCGCGACAAGAACATGGCGCAGATCCTGGACAAGGGGTTCGCCCGCGCCAATGGCGGTGCCGATATCCGCACTGCCCAGGCCGAGGCCGAGGACAATGCCGAGCTCGATAATCTGATCGCCAAGGCCAAGGGTGCCAAGCCGGTCAAGGTCGCCGCTGCTGCTGCCGCCAAGCCGGTCAAGACGGCGGCCGTCAAGCGCCGCGTCGCCGACGACGAGGAAGAGGGTGACGACGATCCGGTGTCGTGGGCGATCCAGGTTGGCGCCTTTGCCGAGTACAAGCCCGCCCACGTGGCAGCCAGCAACGCCGCCAAGAAGCTGGGCGGTCTGGTCAGCCGCGCCTCGATCCGCGTCGACAAGGCCAAGCAGGGCAAGCAGATGTTGTTCCGCGCCCGCCTGTCCGGTTTCACCGAGGATCAGGCCCGCGCAGCCTGCAAGCGCTTGGCCCGCGCCAAGAAGGACTGCAAGCTGGTCCAGCCGAGCGCCTGAGGCCTTCGTCAGACAAAAAAGGGCGTCCCGAGGGGCGCCCTTTTTCGTTTCTGGGAAGCGTCACTTCCGCACCGGACGGGGCGCCAGTCCCGGCCGTGGCCGCGCGCCCG
>JAEZFE010000295.1 GCA_023437865.1 Pseudomonadota bacterium
GTCCCATCCCGCAGGCAACCCCATAGTAATCCGCACGCACAATCCGCATTGCAGCGGAAGGGCCAAACCATCAGTGGTTCCTATTGGCGCGCACGCCCATGGGCGAGCAGATCGATAATTTCAGGACTGTCGAAATAGCCCGGATTTCCTCCTCCCACATTGACCGTCACATCTACCGCCATTCCGGATTGCAGGGGTGATGCGAGGGCATCCATTGGGTCGCGGATCACCACGGGGACACCTTGGGCGGTGAACCCACTACCATAATAAGGCTTGGGTGCTTCGCACTGTTCAGGCGTTGAGGTGAAAGTCGCCTCGAAAGGCGGAGCAACATAAATTACTCGCCTGAGGCTTTCGTTCAATGGGTTCGTTGTGCCGGAATACTCTTGCAGGACGCTGTAAACGGCCATAGCGCCCATGCCGTGAGCTACAATTGCCAATCTGTCGCCATTAGGGACACGGGGAAGAAGTGCACATGATCCAGACCTCGTTGACCCGTTGATCCACTTGCAGACAGCTTCCGCAGTCAATTTACGCACTGGAGACTTAATGCGGCAGCTGCGATACGTGGCCCATGCCTTCAGCAACTTACCCGGTCTCCAGTTATCATCGTTATCCTGCGGGTCCGGCCATTGGCGGAGCGGCTTTTCCTGCCAGAGATGAGGCGATAGCGCCAACTCGAAAACCTCCAGCCGGACATACTTGCCGTCTCCGTACTCGGAGACATTCAAGCTGACGGACTGATCGATAGCTTTGTCGCCAGCTATTGCCGTAAGCGGCACCTCGCGCACCTCTCCCATCGGGACTAGACCGAGTTCCGTCGCGAGGCTGCGAGGGAGAGATTTTGCGCCGGGATAATCACCGGCGCTGTGCGCGAATAACATGCGCAGGCGCCCCTGCCCCGTTGCCAAGGACATATCCAAGCCGTCGAAATTGCAGATTTGCCCAGGTGGACAGTGGGGCAGCTCGGAACAACCGAAAAGGGCTATGGAAAGGAGGGGCAGGGCAACGGCGATAAGCAGGCGTCTCATGGCACGGCGTATCCCAAGGTATCTCTAGAGGTTGTATAGGTGGGGAAGCCGCTGAGGAAGGATGATGTTGTTCGTCGCGTCATATCCGTCTCGCTGTCTCACGCCCTTGCTGTCGAGACATAGAGACGCCCCCCATCTTCGGACGTGCGCATGGGGGGACCCACCGGGGGTATCCCCCCTTTCTCGCGTGGGTCCCATCGGGGCATCCACCCATACTTAACCGCTCGAACGATTGCCAATCACACCGGACACCACCGGGGCAGGTTGGGAAAATGGAATCTTCAATCTGAAAGTGCCATCGGAAGTCCCCCTAGGTTCAGAAATTCAATTCGCGCGAGATGATGCTTAAGAAAACGATCGATTCATCGTGCGTATAAATGGCACGGAACGAGGGAGTAGGTCCTATCGTGTACTCGACGCCGGCAATACTGGCGGCCTTGCCACCAAGACCTCCTTTTGAGAAGTGAGCAACACCGCAAATTTTGTCCGGCAGCAGGACTTCCCCGACCAAGTGCAGCCGGCAGAAATTTCCCTTATTTGACCACGGCTCGTCAGGGGGGGGCGGGCTTGACGGTCTTAAGCCGGGCATCGCGGTAGGCAGCGAATTGGTTGGGTGTGAGTGCCGACAGGGTGCGATTGGCGAGCGGGTTGCGGAGTAGGGCATTGAGAAGGGCTTCTTCGGACACTTTGCCGCGCTTGTGGGCAGCTATCTCGTCCCGGTACGCTCAACCAGCTCGCGGAGTGTCGTGCGGTCCAGGACGCGTGCATCGGCGGGGAGGCTGCGTCTGTCGGCCTCCACTTCGGTCTGCCGTGCCCAGGTTTCTGCATCAGCCTTGAGGAGAAATGACCGAGTGACGGGCGGGCAGCCCAGCCGCCGGACCTGCACTTGCCACTTATCGCCACGCTTACGGATCGAAGCCATTCGCCGCCTCACTGTGACCAGAGTGTGACAGCCTGCTTTTGCCGAGGGTGTCGGCAGCCCCAAAAGGGGGCGGCCCCCCTGGGTTTCCCCAGGAGGGCCGATGGTGGGCGATACAAGGATCGAACTTGTGACCCCTTCCATGTCAAGGAAGTGCTCTACCGCTGAGCTAATCGCCCGTGCCGCTTGGCGGCGTCGAGGGCGGTCTTGTAGCCGCTCTATTCGGGCAATGCAAGCCCCTTCCGCACGACATGCGATTTTTTTTGTACGCCCCATTTTTCAGGGGTGGGGCTAGCCGCTGACAGCGGCGCACCAACCTGCTAATACCTTGGCCCATGGACAGCATGCCGCTCGCCGCCGACGACAGCACCGTGCTTACCGTCCTCGCCCCTGGGCAGCGGACGGTGCCGCTGGTGTTCGCCTCGCCCCATTCGGGCCGCGACTACCCTGCCGATTTCGTCGCCGCCTCGCGGCTCGACCCGCACGGCTTGCGCCGGTCCGAGGACAGTTTCGTCGACGAGCTGTTCGCTTCGGCGCCGCGCCTGGGAGCGCCGCTGCTGGCGGCCCGTTTCCCGCGCGCCTTTTGCGATCCGAACCGCGAGCCCTACGAACTCGACCCTGGCATGTTCTCGGGTGAGCTACCTGCTCACGCCAACACCCGCTCGCCGCGCGTCGCCGCGGGCTTGGGCACCATCGCCAAGGTCGTCGCCACGGGGGCTGAGATCTACCGCGCCAAGCTGCCGGTGGCCGAGGCCGAGCGGCGCGTGTCGCAATTCTATCGGCCTTACCACGCGCGGCTCCAGGCCCTGCTGGATGAGACGCGCGGGCAGTTCGGCTGGTCCGTGCTGGTGGATTGCCATTCCATGCCGTCGATCGGCGGCCCCATGGACCGCGACGTGGGCGTCAGCCGGGTCGACGTAGTACTGGGGGATTGCTTCGGCGCCTCCTGCGCTCCCGCCATCACCCAGGTGGCGGAAGACGCGTTCCAGCGCCGCGGCTATCGGGTGGTGCGCAACACCCCCTATGCCGGGGGCTTCACCACGCGCCATTACGGCAAGCCACGCACCGGCAGCCATGCCCTGCAGATTGAGCTCAACCGCGCGCTCTACATGGACGAAGGCAGCCACGCCAAGACCGCTGGCTTCGCCCATCTGGCCCAGGACCTGGAGGGGGTGGTGGGCGAACTGGCCGCCCTGGTCAAGGATATCTCCTTCCCATGAACGTTCCGGCCCACACCAAGCTTTCGGTGGTGGTGCGCGACGCCACCGAGGAGGACATGGCTCAGGTTCAGGCCATCTACTCCTTTTACGTCACCCGCACCGCTTGCTCGTTCGAAGAGGTGCCGCCCACGGTCGCCGAAATGGTGCGCCGCCGTGCCGAGACGTTGGCGCGCGGCATGCCCTATCTGGTCGCCGAGGATCGCGGCGAGGTCGTGGGTTACACCTATGCCGGCCCGTGGCGGCCGCGTACCGCCTATCGCTACACGCTGGAGGATTCCATCTACGTGGCGCCCTTCGTGCAGGGCAGGGGCGTCGGTCGGGCGTTGCTGGGCGGGCTGATCGAACGCTGCACCGAGATGGGTTACCGTCGCATGATCGCGGTGATCGGCGATTCCGCCAACCAATCCTCCATCGCCCTGCATCGCGCCCTGGGTTTTCGTCAGGAAGGCGTGCTGCGCGGCGTGGGGCTCAAATTCGGCCGCTGGGTGGACGTGGTGATGATGCACCGTTCGCTGGGCGACGACGACCGGCCGCTGCCCGATGGCGTGGCGGCCCCCAAGCCCTCCGACAGTAAGGACCAGCCATGACCCAGCGCCCGGAAATGACCGAAGCGGAATCCCGCCAAGCCAAGCTCATTTTCTTTTCCAGCCTGGCCATCGGTGCCATCCTCCTGGCCGCTTTGGCCCTGCCCAGCATCCTCGAACGGCTGAACGGCTAGGCCCATCGGCCTAGGCGGTTGCCTCAGGTCTTTGCTGACCATCGCTCTATTCGGAATCGCCGCGCACAGGATTAGAACTCCTCCCTCAACAAAAATCCGTCAGGGAGGACGAGATGAGCGTGCAGTGGATCCGGCGGGACCACCGCCTGGACTTGGATTTGGCCGTCGGCCTGGAAGCCGGCGCCAACCTGCTGGTCCGTGCCCGGTCGGCGCGCCAGTTGGACGAGGCGGTGACCTTCAATCTGCGCCTGTGGCGGGCCATCCGCGACCTGGCCCTGCGCTGCCCCGGCATGGGCGAGCGTGAATTCCTGGCCGGCACCGCCGACCATGTGGCGGCGATGCTGGCGCTGGACGCCTATCCCAGCGTCGATCCGCGCGACATGGCCTTCGTCGCCGGACGCAACATGGCGCTGGCCGGCGATCTGGGCGGCCCGCAAGCCTGCGAACGCCACCGTGATACCTTGGTCGCCGAATGGGCGGCCCAGCACGATTCTCCCCGCTTCGAAGCCTGGCTGCTCGATCGCCTGGAGGCGGCGCCCTGCCCGGTGAGCTGAGGGCTCCGTCTTCCGGAGGAGATTTAATTTTTTGATAATACCAAGGAACTCTTGTGCATATCCCTCAGTGCGGCAGGGCTATTCCGTTGCATCTTTGAGCCCGGACGGACAATTGGGCACTCTGATGGACAGGTGGCAACAAGAACCAACCGGGCAACAGCCCGCCGCATCAGGGAGGTCAATCATGGCAGCTTGGGCCCAAGCCGGTCTGCGTCTGGACATCGCGATCGCGGTCGCCCTGGAAGTCGCGGTGCTTGACATGAAGCGCGCGGAAACCTCCGCCCAGCGTGCTGCCGCCATCCAGTTCAACCGCCGCCTATGGAGCGCGGTGGCCGCTATTGCTCCGACGTCCCCGCTTGCCGAAGATCGGGACGGGCTGGCCGATGCCGCTGTCTTGGTGGCCGGCGGACGGATGAGTGCGGACGACCAGATCGCGCTCGATAGCGGCTTCGCCCGCGCCTTGGCCGGTCGTGCCGCCACCGGCGGGGCGCTACGGCACATCCTGACGGAATGGCGCGGCGCCCGCTTCTCCACTGAATCCGAATTCGGTCCCTGGCTGGTTGCCCGCCTGGAAGGACTGGCCCAGGCGCCCCATCGCCTTGCGGCCTAAACCGTTAGCCTGACTCATCGAAAGGCGGGGGCGGAAGCCTCCGCCTTTTCCATTTTTGGCACCGGTGTCGCTTTCGAACCTAGCGCGGGACCGCATTCCTGGGGCGTGGCGGCAGTTCCGGTGTAACAATGAATGGCACTCGCGGTAAATACGCACAGAACCAAAAGGCGAAAATAAGAGGTGATAGAGAGTGGGTATTTTGTTAATGCGCTGTAAACGGCGCCGTTTGCTACTGGAAAAGGTTCATATTTATTGGCTATTGTCCGCCGGTCTTTGCATTGTCTGAGGGCCCGATGCGCGTCAATGAGCCGGTCATCGACCGAGAGGTGGAGATTCCTGAAACCGAGTTGTTGGTGTCGCGCACCGATACGGGCGGGCGCATCACGTTCGTCAACGCGGCTTTCACAGCCATCAGCGGTTTTACCCAGGCTGAGTTGATCGGGGCTCCGCATAATCTGATCCGCCACCCCCATATGCCATCGGCGGCCTTCGCCGACCTATGGGCTACCATAAAGGTCGGGCGGCCGTGGGAGGGACTGGTCAAAAACCGCTGCAAAGGTGGAGAGTATTATTGGGTGCGCGCCAACGTCACCCCGGTAATGGAGAATGGCCAGGTCGCCGGCTACATTTCCATCCGCTCCAAACCCACGCGCGAGCAGGTGGGCGCTGCCGAAGCGCTGTATGCCGAGATCCGCAACGGCAACCCGCGTGGCATCAAGATCCGCGATGGTCAGGCGGTGTTTCCCGGCTTGATGACATGGTTCGCGACGCTAACCTCGTCGGTGACCGGCAAGTTGGTGGCCTCGTTCGGTGCAGTGGTGCTGGCGTTGCTGGCGGCCGGCTTCCTCGGTATTGCGG
>JAEZFE010000310.1 GCA_023437865.1 Pseudomonadota bacterium
CGTGCGCCGCTACGGCTTCCACGGCCTGTCCTACGAGTTCATCGCCCGCCGCCTGCGTGAGATTGCGCCTGAGAAGGCCGCCGGCAAGGTGGTGGTCTGCCATCTCGGCTCCGGTGCCTCCATGTGCGCCATCGCCGACGGCAGGTCGGTGGCCTCGACCATGGGCTTCACCGCGCTCGACGGCCTGCCCATGCGCACCCGCACCGGCACCATGGATGCCGGTGTGGTGCTCTATCTGATGCAGCAGAAGGGTATGAGCGCCAAGGACATCGAGACCCTGCTTTACAAGAAGTCGGGCCTCTTGGGTGTCTCGGGCATCTCCAACGACATGCGCGTGCTGCTGGAGCATCCCGATCCACACGCCGCCGAAGCGGTCGATCTGTTTGTCTACCGCATCGCCCGCGAAGTGGGGTCGCTGGCGGCTGCCATGGGCGGCCTCGATGCCGTGGTATTCACCGCCGGTATCGGCGAGCACTCGGCCCCGGTGCGCGAGAAGGTCTGCGCCTTGAGCGGCTGGTTGGGTATCGAGCTTGACCGGGCGGCCAACGCCAGGCACGCCCAGGTCATCACTACGGAGGCCAGCACGGTGCCCGTCTTCGTCATCCCGACCGACGAGGAGATGATGATCGCCAAGCACACCCGCACCTGCTTGGCCAGGGAAGCCAAGGCCGCTGAATAGCGGCAGGGCCTTGAACGGATGAAAGGGAGCCCCGGCCTTAAGGCGGGGGCTTCTTTCATTTAGGACGCTCCCTTCCCACATAACCTGCCCAGATGGTTAAGGTTTTTAACCGTCTGGTGGAAACTGGCGAAAACAGGCAAAGTGTTGGTCGAGTAGGGGTGCGAAGGAAGGGGAAGGGAATGCGTAAATTGCGGATGACCATCGGCAAGGTCATCATTGAGGCCGAGCTGTTCGACACACCGACTGCCGACGCCATCTATGCGGCGGCACCGTTCGAGTCGCGGGCGACCATCTGGGGTGAGGAAGTGTACTTTACCGCGCCCGTGCGCTCCGACCGCGAAGCGGACGCCCGTGAGGTGGTCGAGCCCGGCGAATTGGCCTTCCGCGTCGAGGGCGAGGCGGTGGTCATCGGTTATGGTCCGACTCCCCATTCCCAGGGCAGCGAAATCCGCCTGGCTGTGCCCGCCAATGTGTGGGGCCGCACCAGTGACGATGTGCGCCAGCTTGGCAAGGTCGAAGCGGGTGAGCTGATCCGGGTCGAGCCCATCGAAACAGCAGCCTAGGGTCCCAAAAGGGACTCTTGCGGGCTTCCGCGCCTCGGGTGTAGCGTCCGCCCTCCAATGGATGGTCGTTCCCCGGAAAGGTCCGATGAAGCCCTCGCATTTGATGCTCTTGGCCCTGGCCTCCTTGCCGTTGGCCGGCTGTGGTGTTCCCGATCTCGTGGCCCACGGCGTGAAAAGCTATGAGCGCAGTCAGCAGCCGCGTTCGCAGGCCGAACCGGCGGTTGCCCAACCGGCCCAACCTCAGCCCGCCTATGAGCCTGCACGCTACCAGCCCGAGCGTGAGATCGAGCCGGTGCAGGCGGTGCCGGAGCGCGAGAGCGTGACGGCAGAGCCGCTGCGCTAAAGCTTGCGGCGGCCTTCGGTGCCGATCACTTCCGAAAATTCGACACCGTTCAGCTCATCGTCCACGATCAGGTCGTGGCGCTTGTCCGGGGTCAGCTCGGCCACGTTGGCAAGGTCGCCCAGCACCCCGTCGAGGCGGTCGAGGATGTCGAGGATATCGTCTGCCATGACGGTATCGTTCATGCGGCCGGCAAAGCGCCGCATGTTCCACGAGAATACCGACATCTGCTTGATGTGGTCGCGGAAACTCCGCGGCCGGCGGAGGAACAGCTTGGGGCTGTTACGGATGTTCTTGATGAATAGCTCGATCAGCGATTTGAGGAATTTGTCGGCGCCGTCAAGCTTGCGCTGAAACAGCGGCTGAGGCACGCGGGCAACCACGCAGTCTTCGGTGGCGACGGCACTGGCCGAGCGGTGGCCGCCATCGAGAACGGCCATCTCACCGAAGATCTCCCCTGGGCCGATCTCGCTCACCTCGATGCGGTGACCTTCATGGTGATGGAATAGAGTGACGCGGCCCTTGTGCAGGATATAGGCGGAATCACCAGGGTCGCCCTGAGAAAAGATACGTTCGCCGGCGGCGATGCGCACCCGTTCCAGCTTGGCCGAGCCCTCGTCCAAGGTGTCGTCCATACTCATCCCGCTTCGCCTGTCCCAAATCCCATAGGGAGATTAGGGAAAGGAGCGGGCCGGTTCAAATCCTATTCATCGTTCCCGAGCAGTTCGAGGGCCATCTGCGCGGCCTGATGTCTGACGCTCGTGCGATCTCCGTCAAATATCTCGCGGCGGACCAGGGTGGCGGCGCCCTGTCGAGCCAGGGCGAAATGCACCAGGCCGGCGGGCTTGCTGTCGCTGTGACCGGGACCGGCCACGCCGGTGATGGCAACGGCGCGGTGGGCGCGGGAATGGCTCAGCGCCCCCTCGGCCATGGCGCGCGCCACCTCCTCGCTGACCGCGCCGTGGGCCTCGATCAGCGCCATGGGAACGCCCAGCATCTCGTTCTTGGCCTGGTTGGAATAGGTGACGAAGCCGCGCTCAACCACGGCGGAGGAACCGGCGATGGCGGTCAATGCCGCCGAGACTAGGCCGCCGGTGCAGGATTCGGCGGTGGCGACCATGATGCCGCGCGCCTTGCAGTTCTCCAGTATCCTGTCTGCGGCGGCGATCAGATCCTCCATGGCAGGCTCCATAGCAGCGCGGCCACCGCCATCAGCAAGGCGCCATAGGCGGCGGCCAGTATGTCGTCGACCATGACCCCCAGACCACCCTCGATGTGTCGGTCGGCCCAGCTTGCCGGCCACGGCTTGACGATGTCGAGCACGCGGAAGATCAGGAAACCCAGCGCATACAGCATAGGATCGGCGGGCACGGCGGCCAGCACCAGCCATTGGCCAGCCACTTCGTCGATCACCACTTCGGAGGGATCGGCGACACCTGTCTTGCGGACATAGATGGCCGAGGCCCACCAGCCGGCTAGGAAACACAGGCCTGACGCCGCAAGGAGCGCCCATGCCCCGCCCAGCAGGTACAGCCCCCACGCGAAAGGTAGGGCGGCGGCCGAGCCCCAGGTTCCCGGCGCCTTGGGCAGCAGCCCGCATCCGAACCAGGTGGCGGCCATATGGGCGGGGTGCCAGGGGGAAATGCCGTCGCGGCGGCGGCTGATGATCAAAGGAAACCTCGTGAATGCGAAATCGCGCGCGGCGGAGCCTACCATCTGCGTGGCTGCGTGCAACCTTCCGAGGACGTGCCGCGTGCGCCGGCTGCCCTAAATGACGGAGGGAGAGGGATACGCTGAACGGAGGAGCCTCCGAATGCCGGCCTGCCCCCCGACCCGCCGAAGCCTTTTGCCTAAAGTGCTAATTGGACTTTTGGGCTGGAATATCGCGGTAACCGTGGCCTGGCTGAACTCACAGGGAGCACGCGCGGAAGATCCCAATTGCGCCGGATTGAAGCGCGAGATCACCGATTTGAGGAAGGCGCTGGACCAAAAGGATGTGGCAGTCCGCTCGCTGTCGTCGCGGCTACGCGTCATGGCTCAAGGCAACATCCGTTCCATCGAGAACGCCCTGAATGGTACCGGGCTCAGGATCGACAACCTGATCCGGCGCGGTGGCCAGCAGCCGGGCGAGGGGCAGGGCGGTCCCTTCATCCCTGATCCGGTGCTGCGCGAGCCAAGCGTGCACGAGGACGTACAGCGCTGGGACCGCCTGAACCGCGCGCTGCAGGTGCTGCCGCTGGCCGCGCCGCTCAAGGAATACGACATCACCTCTAGCTTCGGCAAACGCCGCGACCCCATCAACCGCCGCCGTGCCATGCATGCCGGCATCGACCTCAAGGCG
>JAEZFE010000316.1 GCA_023437865.1 Pseudomonadota bacterium
GGGGCGCGCCGCCCCGGGCCCGCCCCCCTTTCGTGTTTGTGGCCGTGTCGAGGTAATAACGCTGTTCATTGTGTTGTTATAGAAAATCATTGACGCGGCGCGGTGTAAAATGCCACTCCTTCGACCACAAACTTTCGTGGTGCCTAGGAGTATGTCTATGAGCGTGAAGCGGTTCCTGGCGGCGGGTGCGGTCTCCGCCTTCCTCGCGGTGCCCGCCCTGGCGGCCGACGCCATTTCGGACGGCGTGGTCAAGATCGGCGTGCTGAACGACCAGTCGGGCATCTATGTCGACATGGCCGGTCCGGGATCGGTGATCGCCGCCAAGATGGCGGTCGAGGATTTCGGCGGCAAGGTGCTGGGCAAGCCGGTCGAGGTCGTTGCCGGCGACCACCAGAACAAGCCCGATGTCGGCGCCGCCCTGGTCAACCGCTGGATCGATCAGGACAAGGTCGACACCATCGTCGACATCCCGACCTCCTCGGTGCTGCTGGCCGTTCAGGAAATTGGCCGCACCAAGAACCGTCTGGTCATCGCCTCCACCGGCGGTTCGTCCGACTTCACCGGCAAGTTCTGCTCGCCGGTCGGCATCCACTGGACCTACGACACCTACGCGCTCGCTGTCGGCACCGGTGCCCCGCTGGCCGCCGATGGTCCCTGGTACTTCCTGACCGCCGATTACGCTTTCGGCCACGCGCTTGAGCGTGACACCGCCGCCGCGGTCAACAAGGCGGGTGGTAAGGTGCTGGGCACCGTCAAGCATCCCCAGGGCACCAGCGACTTCTCGTCCTTCCTGCTCCAGGCCCAGAGCTCGGGCGCCAAGATGGTCGGCCTGGCCAACGCCGGCGCCGATTCGGTCAATTCCATCAAGCAGGCCCGCGAATTCGGCCTGACCGAGCAGGGCGTCAAGCTGGCCGGCCTGTACCTGCACATCACCGACATCCACGCCATCGGTCTGGATACTGCCCAGGGCCTGATCATGACCCAGGCGTTCTACTGGGATCTCAATGATGAGACCCGCGCGTGGTCCAAGCGCTTCTTCGAACGCCACAAGGCCATGCCGACCATGGGCCAGGCCGGCACCTACTCGGCGGTGCTGCATTACCTCAAGGCCATCCAGGCCGCCGGCACCGACGAGGCGCAGGCCGTCTCTAAGAAGATGAAGGAGCTGCCGGTCAACGACTTCTTCGCCAAGAACGGCAAGATCCGCGAGGATGGCCGCATGGTGCACGATCTGTATGTGCTCCAGGTCAAGAAGCCGTCCGAATCCAAGCAGCCGTGGGATTACCTCAAGCTGGTCCGCACTGTGCCCGGCGACCAGGCGTTCCGCCCGCTGTCGGAAAGCGAGTGCCCGCTGGTCAAGAAGTAAGCGTGAATGGAACCCTCTCCCGCCCGGCGGGAGAGGGTTCCTTACTTAGGGCAGGCCTTTCCCCGCTCGCGCGTGTGGGTTAATGTGCCCGCACCATGAGCGAAGGCCCCTTGTACACCTACCGCGAAAAGCTGAAATCCGGCGAGATCCGGCCCGACCCGGCCCAGGAGCTGGCCGTCGAGAAGCTTCAAAGCCTCAGCAAGGCGGTGCGCGGCTACCGCCCCTCCACCGGCGAGGGCGGCTGGTTTTCGCGCTTCGGCCTGGGTGCCAAGCCGGCCAAGCCGTCGTTGCAATGGAAGCCCGGCGATTGCGTCGATTGCGATCCCAAGCAGGGATTGTACATCTTCGGCGAGGTGGGCCGGGGCAAGTCCATGCTGATGGATCTGTTCTTTGAGAACACCGCCGTGCCCGGTAAGCGCCGGGTTCATTTTCACGAGTTCATGCGCGATATCCACGCCGCCATCCATGCCTGGCGGCAGGCCGGCGCCAAGGGCGACGATCCCATCCCGACCCTGGTGAAGGACCTGGCCGGCAATGCCTGGCTGCTGTGCCTGGACGAATTGCAGATCACCGACATCGCCGATGCCATGATCGTCGGCCGGCTATTCCAGGGCCTGATGGATGAAGGCGTGGTGATCGTCATCACCTCGAACCGCGCCCCCAAGGACCTCTACAAGGACGGCCTTCAGCGCGACCGCTTTCTCCCCTTCATCCGCCTGATCGAGAGCCGCCTGGACCTGCTGGAACTCGACAGCGAGCGCGATTACCGCCTAGGCCGCAAGCGGGGGCTCCAGGTCTATCATGCGCCGCTGGGGGTTGAATCAGAGGCCCAGTTGGACGCCGCCTTTAGGCGTCTGACCGAAGGTGCCGTGCCGCGTCCCGATGAGCTGACCGTGCATGGCCGCAAGCTGGTGGTGCCGGTGGCCGCCGTCGGCGTGGCCCGCTTCAAGTTCAGCGAACTCTGCGGCACCGCCCTCGGCGCCAGCGACTATCTGGAGCTGGCGACGCTCTACCACACCCTGATCCTCTCGGGCATCCCAACGCTGTCGCCCGATAACAAGGATGAGGCGCGGCGTTTCGTCACTCTGGTGGACGCGCTCTACGAGCACAAGGTGACGCTGATCTGCTCGGCCGCCGCGCCGCCGGAAATCCTGTACCCCAGCGGTATCGGTGCCTTCGAATTCCAGCGGACCGTTTCGCGCCTGATGGAGATGCAGGCCGAGGATTACATCACCCGCGAGCACCTGACCTGACCAGCCTATAGCAGCTTGACCATTGCGAAGCCGCCCACCAGCAGGGCGACGCCTACGGTGGTGCACAGCGTCAGGCGCTTCTCCACGAAATCGCGGATGGGGGTGCCGAACTGCCATAGCAGCGCCGCCACCAGCAGAAAGCGCATGCCGCGTGCGACGACGCTGGCGAAGGTGAAGTGGGCGAGGTCGAAGTGGAAGGCGCCGGCGGCGATGGTGATCAGCTTGTACGGGATGGGCGTGGCGCCCTTCACGATGATCACCCATACGCCGTATTCGTCCACCAGCGGCTTGAAGGCCTGGAACTTGTCGGTCAGGTGGAGGGCGGACAGGATGGCGGCGCCGACGCTGTCCATCAGGAAATAGCCGATGGCATAGCCCAGATAGCCGCCGGCCACTGACGACGCGGTGCAGATCATGGCCAGCCGAAACCACCGGGTTGGTGCCGCCAGGACCAGCGGGATCAGCATGATGTCGGGCGGAATGGGGAAGAACGAACTTTCGATGAAGGAAATGGCGGCCAGCCACCACACGGCGTGGCGATGGGCGGCCTTGTCCATCATCCAGTCATAGGTCTTCTGCAGCATCCACTAGGCTCCCCAAATTCCGCGCCTTGGATGTAGCAGCGAGCGCGGGCAGCGACAACTCGCAATGGGTAGGCTATCCCGAAGATGTTAGCTCCGTCCTTGCCTTTCGAGGCAGTGGGCGGCACTCTCGCGCCGTTCAACGGGACGGATGAGGCGCAAGCATGCGGGGTCTATGGGGGCGGCTGGCGTCGGGCACGGCCACGGGCGTGGCCCTGGCATCTCCCGCCTTGGCCCAGGCCCTGTCCGAGCCGGTGGTGCTGGCTTGGCCCGAGCCCGCCGGCATGGCGCTGGGCGCCGCCTTGATGGTGCCCGTCCTGCTGCCGCTGGTGGCGTGGCAACACTGGCGTGCCGCAAGGCTGGAGCGCCGCCTCCAGACCAAGGAACACACTGCCGCCCGGTTGCGTGAGAGCCTGGCCACCAGCCCCGATGGCTATTATTGCTGGCTGGGCGAGGGCGACGAGACCTGTTCGCGCCGCCTGGCCGTGCTGCTCGGCCTGCCGCGCGGCCTTGAATCCTCCTACGAGGATGTGCTGGCCGCCTTCACCGCCGCCGATGCCCATACGCTCGACATGGCCGTACGCCAGCTGCGCGGCGCGGGTGAGGGGTTCGAGGCCGAGCTGACGTTGGAAGCAGGCCGCCGCGTGCGGGCGCTGGGCATCCGCGCCGTGGCCCCCGATGGCGAGCGTCTGGCCGACCTGATGTGGCTGCGGGACGTGACCCACAGCGCCTCCGTGGTCGAGGACCTTGCCCGCTCGCTCCAGGCGCTGGCCGCCGATACGGCCCACCTCCGGGGGCTGCTTGATGCCCTGCCCATGCCGGTGTGGCTGCGCGACGAGGATCTCTCGCTGCTGACCGTCAACCGCGTCTATGCCGCCGCGGTGGATGCTGCCACCGCCGAGGCGGTGGTCGCCAATCAGGTGGAATTGGCCTCCGACGCCGTGGTGCGCGAGGCCCGCGCCCTGGCCGCCCGCGCCCGCGCGGCGGGTGAGTCGCGCTCCGAGGGCTTCCATCTGGTGCTGGGTGGCGAGCGCCGCTTTGCGTATGTGACCGAGGTGCCCATCCAGATCGGCAGCACCCGGCTGACCGCCGGCTTCGCCCTCGACCAGACCCGCGTCGAGGAATTGCAGACCGAGCTCGACCGCCACGTGGCCGCCCATGGCGAGGTGCTCGAGCGGCTGTCCACCGCCATTGCCATCTATTCCACTGATACTCGGCTGACCTTCTTCAACACCGCCTTCGTCAAACTGTGGCGGCTCGACCGCGAGTGGCTGGAGTCCCAGCCTACCTATGGCGGCGTGCTCGATGCGTTGCGTGAGCGCCGCACGCTGCCCGAGGCCGCCGATTACCGCGCGCTCAAGGAAGAAGAGCTCAAGCGCTTCATCTCCCTGATCGATCCCATCGAAACCCTGCTGCATCTGCCCGATGGCCGCACCCTGCGCCGGGTGGTTTCGCCTCATCCCTATGGTGGACTGATCTACACATACGAGGACGTCACCGACACCCTGGCCATGGAGCGTTCGTTCAACACCGCCATGGCGGTGCAGCGCGAAACCCTGGACCATCTGCACGAAGCCATCGCGGTGTTTGGCGGCGACGGACGGCTCAAGCTGGTCAATCCGGCTTTTGGCCGCATCTGGAATCTGGCGTCTGAGGATTTGGCTGGCGAGCCCCACCTGCACGAGGTGGTCGAACGGCTGAAGCCCTTCTTCGAGGGCCGCCCCAACCGCGCCTCATCGTGGCCGGCGGCGCGCGACCAGCTGATGGCGTTGGTCAATCAGCGCCGCGCCATGGACGGACGGTTGGAGCGCCAGGATGGCACCATTCTCGATTGCACGTCCGTGCCGTTGCCCGACGGCGCCACGCTGCTGACTTGGCTCGATGTCACCGATACCGTCCGCGTTGAACGCGCCCTGATCGAGCGCAACGAGGCCTTGGCCGCCGCCGATACGCTGAAAAGCGAATTCATCGCCAACGTCTCGGCAGAGGTGTCCAAGCCGCTGACCACGGTGATCGGCTTCGCCGAGATGCTGGAGGCCGAGTATTTCGGTAAGTTGGCCAAGCGCCAGCACGAATACGTCAAGGGCATCGCCGATGCCGGCCACGCGCTGGAAAGCCTGGTGTCCGACATCCTGGACCTGGCCGCCATCGAGGCCGGTCAGATGACCCTGGAGCTGGATGCGGTGGACATCCACCCCATGCTGTCCGCCGTGCTGTCGCTGGTGCGCGAGCGTGTGCGGCAAAAGAAGCTTCAGTTGGAATTTACCTGTCCGCTCGACATCGGTTGGATCGTCGCCGACCACCGCCGGCTTAAGCAGGCCATGTTCAACCTGATCGGCAATGCGGTTAAGTTCACGCCCCAGGGCGGTGCCATCACCGTCGGGGCTGAGCGCCAGGGTGGCGAACTGGTGCTGACCGTGGCCGATTCGGGGCCCGGCATCCCGCCCGAGGAACAGGCCCGTGTGTTCGATAGCTTCGTACGCACCCGCCCCGAGGACGGCGCCGGCCTGGGCCTTGCCCTGGTGCGCCGTTTCGTCGAGTTGCATGGCGGTCAGGTCGAGCTGAAATCCGCCGCCGGCGAGGGCACCGTGGTCAAGGTCCGCCTGCCGGTGGGCGCCAGCTGACTTCCCTTGCGGCGGCGGGGTTGCTATACCCCCGCCATGAGCGATTCCCTGCCCACGCCCGAACCCACCGGCCTGACCGGCTACCTGGCCGCCGAAGGCTTCGAGGATGATCTGCGCGCCGAACTGGGCGATATCGTCCAGCAGCACGGCCGGCTGATACTGGCCGAAGGCCCGGCGCGTCCGGTGTTCTGGGCGCAGAACGTGTGGCACGAGGTGGTGCGCATCCCCATCGCCTCCATTGGCGAGGGTGCCAAGGCGTTGCGCGCCATCCAGCGCAATTGGTGGCCCTATGCGCCGACGCTGCACCGGCGCACGTCGCTGATGGTCGACAAGCTGCCCAAGGTGTCGGCCAAGCCCCAGCCGTTCGGCCAGCCGGCACCTGCCGCGCCGCTCGGCTCGTTTACCCTGCTCGACGAACGCACGCTGCTGGCTGCTGCCCGTTGCGAGTCGCCCTTTCCCAATGGCGAATGCCACTTCGTTGAAGATAAGACCACGCCGCCCAACCGCGCCTATCTCAAGCTGTGGGACGCCTTTACCCGTCTGGGCACCGGACCGAAACCCGGCGAGCTGTGCCTGGACATGGGCGCCTGCCCGGGTGGCTGGAGCTGGGTCATCGCGTCGCTGGGGGCCAAGGTCATCAGCGTGGACAAGGCGCCGCTGGCGCCCAGCATTGCCGCCATGCCGCTGGTCACGCCCCGCCAGGAAAGCGCCTTCGGCCTCGATCCCGTCAGCGTCGGGCCGGTGGACTGGTTCTTCTCCGACATCATCTGCTATCCCGAGCGCCTGCTGAACCTGGTCAACCGCTGGCGGGCCACCGGGCAGGTCCGGAATTTCCTGTGCACCATCAAGTTCCAGGGCGAAACCGACCGCGCCACCTTGGCGGCCTTCGCCGCCATTCCCGGTTCGCAGGTATTCCACCTGTTCCATAACAAGCACGAGCTCACATGGGTCCTGCTTGATCAGGGCCGCACAGAGGTTGCCTAGGGCCGGGCGAACGGGTAAACCATAACGGTTCGCGAATATTGTCAGGTTTCTGGGGTCATGTCCGTAGCTACCCTCCCGCCGCCGGTGGACATCGACGGTGACACCAAGAAGGCCATCATCGATGGCCTGAAGCGTGTGCTTGCCCGCCTGCAGGAAAAGGGGCTGGTCGAATCGCAGGTGACCTATCAGGACCTGATCTCCGATCCTGACGTGCTGGAACGCTTCATCGTCACCTTTACCGCCAATCGCGAAGCATGCGACGGCATCGTGCTGTCCAAGGCGCGTCAGCCGGTGCGCAGCGACGACGAGATGCTGGTGTGCAACGTTTCGCTGAACCAGATCCAGCAGCTTCTGGTCCGCACCTGCGCCAAGAAGCTGTTCGAGGCTGACAAGACCGTGCAGAAGGTCACCGAGACGGTGACCCGGAAGGCGCTGTTCGGCCTGATCCGGAAGACCGAGCAGGTTGAAGTCGAGCGCGTCGGCAACGATCCCGCCGAGGAGCGCAAGCTGCGCGAGCTGTCGCGCTATCTCGCCTTCGGCTGGCAATTGCCGCTGCTGACCGCCTACCGCGAGCACCTGTCCTACCAGCAGGTCATGGAGTTGGCTGATGACGTTTTGGCGCTGCAGACGCCGGAAGCCATCGCCACGGTGGGCAAGTTCGACCCGCAGACCGTGCGCAAGGTCAAGCAGGCCACCGGCCCCGATTTCCTCGACATCCTGCTGCATCAGCCCCAGGCCATCGCCGGCATCGCGGTGTGGAACCGCGACATGTACGAGTTTTATCGCAAGATGCTGGGTGACGCCGCGTGGGAC
>JAEZFE010000365.1 GCA_023437865.1 Pseudomonadota bacterium
CGCACCGCCGTCCCCGGTCCCGTCGGTCTCCTCCGGGACCACCGTGTATGCCGTGACCGCCAGCTCCGCGCGCGCCTTCCACCCCTCGAAGACGTCGTCCTTGACCTCCTCCTCGCGCAGCACCACGCGGCCCACCTCCAGGCGGGCCACGTCCAGGATGTCGTTGATCAGTTGCAGCAGATGGCGGCCAGATTCGTTGATGTCGCGGGCGTAGTCGACGTATTGCTGCTGTCCCACCGGCCCCAATAGCTGGTTGTCGATGATTTCCGAGAACCCAATGATGGCGTTCAGGGGCGTGCGGAGTTCATGGCTCATGGTGGCCAGGAATTCACTTTTGGCGCGGTTGGCCAGTTCTGCGGCCTGGCGCGCATGCTCCGTAGCCTCCTCGGCCTGCTTGCGCGCGGTGATATCGTGGAACACGCGCAACAGCGACAGGCTGTGGTCGGGGTTGTGCACCCAAGTCGAGGTCAGGTCGTAGGTGCGGCCATTGGCGGGCGACAGCCACTCGGCCCGCGTCGTGCTCTCGCGCTCGGGCGGGGTGGGCGCGTCGAACAGGTCGGCTGCGATCCTGCCCTCGATCGGGCCGAATTGCGCCACCAGGGCAGGGTTGGAATACTGGAAGCGGCCCTCGTCATCGGTCAGCGCAATGGGGTCCAGGATGGCTTCCAGCACGCGACGGATATTGGCGTGCTCGCGCTCCACCGCTTGGCGCAGCGACCGCACTTCAGTGATGTCTTCCTTGATGGCGATGTAGTTCCAGACACGGCCATCGGGTCCCTTTACCGGCGCGACCGTCATCTGCTCCCAGTAGATCGTGCCGTCCCGCCGCTGATTGACGATCTCGCCGCGCCATTCGTGGCCTGCCCCGATGGTCCGCCACATGCCCTCGTAGACGGTGTTCGGGGTCAGTGGCGAGCGCAGGATGCGCGGGTTGTCGCCCAAGACGTCGGCGCGCTGGAAACCCGTCATGCGGGTGAAGGCCGGATTGACGTATTCGATCTGCCCGCGCAGGTCGGTGATCATTACCGAAACTGGGCTCTGCTCGACGGCGCGAAACAGCTTGCGCGATTCCTCCTCGGCGACCGTGGCACGGCGTTCGCTGCGGCGAAGGGTCTCCAGCGAGAACAGCACCAGCCCCACCACCACGATCACCACCATGTACAGCGTCCGCTGGGCTGAGCGCAGGTTGGCGTGGATGCGTTCTTCCATCTCGCCGGCCAGGACATGTTCGGCGCGGGTGACCGCATCGGTCAGGGCGATGTGGGCAAGGTGCCAATCATCGGTATCGCCGCTGGTCAGCTTCCCGCTGATGGCCAGCTTGTGCAGGCGGTCGACTTCGGCAGTCAGCGTTTCGCTCACCAGTTCGTCGTAGACCTGGGCCTGATGCCGAGACGCATGGCCCCGGAACGACTGGCGGAAAGCCTTGAATTCGGCATGGGCCTCGATGAACAGCTGGACGAGTTCCGGGTCGGTACGCCCACGCAAAAGCCACGACGACCCGATTGCGCGCTCACGCGTCACGCGGTCTTTCATGTGGCCCAGATCGATGTAGGCGGCGATCAGGTTGCTCATGCCCGCCGAGGCCAGCTTGGCCGAGGACGAGATGAGGTTGGTGATCAGCACCCCATACCCATCCATCATGGCGCGCATGTCAATGTCGCCATTCACCCCGGCGCGCAACGCGTCCACGTTGCCCAGGCCGAAATCGGCGCGGCCGGGAGCATAGAAGGCGGCTACCTTCGGCGTCAGCAACAGGGCGCGCAAATTCTCCGAGCGCTCGTCGGTCTGGGCGCGCTGCTCATCCAACTCACTCCGCCAACTTTCGCGGCCGGTGCCCATGTACAGCGCCGACAGGCCACGCTCGTTCTCCAGTTCGCGGGCAAGATCATGGGCGGCGCGCGCCACCTGGGCGCCGGTCAGCAAATCGGCGCTGGCGCGGTAACCCTCCAGCTTGTCCAGGACGACATAGGCCGAAAATGCCACCAGGGTCAGCACAGGCGCCAGCACCGCCAGGGCAAGGCGGTAACGCACAAGTCGATGCAACGCGGAAAAGAAAGCCCCAGACATGCACAATCCCGTCAGGAAACCCCGGCACCGACCACGAGGGCGCGATCGAGTGCTTCACGAAGTCGTGCCAGTTCTACAGGTTTGGACAGGTATCCGTCCATCCCGGCCGCGAGGCATCGCTCGGCCTCACCTGACATGGCATTGGCGGTCAATGCCAGGATGGGGGTGTGCCGGCCCTCGGACTCCTCGGCGCGGATGGCGCTGGTCAGTTGAAAGCCGTCCATCACCGGCATGTGGCAATCGGTGATGACCAGATCCCATTGCCCGCTCCGCCACGCCTCCAGAGCGGCGGCACCGTCGCCGCAGACCTGGGCGTCGTGGCCCAGCAGGCGCAATTGGCGCAAGACTACCTGCTGGTTCACTGGATGATCCTCGGCAACCAGGATGTGCAGGCCGGTCGTGGTGGCGGCATGCGGGGCTTCGCGCGGGCCGGCGGGAGCGCATTGCGGCGGCACTGGCCGGCGGGTGCGGGCCAGCCGGCCGATTGCCCGAAGCAAACCCTGCGGCTCCAGCGGGCGGCTCAGGAAGCCGGCGCAGCCGGGCAAGCGTTCGAATTCGGTGCGCGCGGAGCCGCAAGCGATGAACAGCAGCGGTGTTTCCTCCAGTGCTGCCAGTTCTCCTGGTGCCACGCCATCGGTTGCCAAAATGGCAAGGTCGAACGGAGCCTGCGTGTTGGACGCGCGCGCCGACGCTGCTAACGCCCCGGCAGTGCCGGGCACCCGCACTACGGCAGCGCCCGCCTGTTCGGCGTTGCGGGCGACCATCGCGCGCTCCTGCGCATCGGGACAGACCACCAGGATGCGCAGACCCATCAGGTCCAGCGGTGGCGGTTCGCTCGCCACGGCCTGTTCGGCGGGCTCCAGCGGCAGTTCGGTCCAGAAGGTGGAGCCTTGGCCGATCTCACTATCGACCCCGATGCGGCCGCCCATCAGTTCCACCA
>JAEZFE010000424.1 GCA_023437865.1 Pseudomonadota bacterium
GCGCTGGACATCCTGATCTGGGGCGCGCTGGCGGTGCTGTTCCAACTGGCGGCCTTTGCCGTCTCGACCCTGCTGGTGCGTGACCTGCGCGCCCAGATCGAGGCCGGCAACGTAGCCGCCGCGATGACGTTGGTGGGCATGCAGATTGCCGTCGCGCTGATCAACGCCGCCGCCATGGCGGGCTGACAAGGAGGTTTCCCATGTTGCCGTTCATCCGCAACCTGCTGGGCGTCAAGACCGACCAGGCGGTCCAGGGCGCCGTCGAGGCGCTGGTGCGCTGGGACCCTGCCTCGGCCAGCGAGGCCGAGCTGCGCTCCATGGAACAATATCTTGACGACCTCGGCCTGCAGGTGGCCCAGGCCCGCGCCACCCTAGGCCGCGAGAAGGCCGAGGCCGATGCCATCCAGAAGCTGTCCCACCAGCGCATGGCCGCGGCGGAACAGCTTCAGAAGCAGATGGAGACCGAGGCCGATCCCGCGCGCAAGGCCGAGCTGGAAAAGAGCCTGGGCACCCTGGTGGGGCTGCTGGAGGACATGGCACCCGAGGTGGAACGCGAGAAACAGGACGCCGCCGACGCGCAGGACTTCCTGCAAATGCTGGAAAAAACCTATGCCGAGGCGGGCGCCAAGCTGAAGCAGGCCAAGAGCCAGTTGGACCGCGCCGAACGCGACATGGGCCGCGCCGCCCAGCAGCGGCAGGTGGCGGAGCAGAAGGCCGAGGCCGCGCGTCAGGCCGCAGGCCTGTCGGGTGCAACCTCGTCGCTGAACGTGGCGTTGAAGGCCATGCAGGATGCGGCAGCGAAGGATCTGGCCTCGGCCGAAGCGGCGCGCTCCAAGGCAACCCTGCTCAAACCGACAAAGCCCGAGGAGGACGACCCCAA
This sequence comes from Pseudomonadota bacterium, assembly GCA_023437865.1. Classification (GTDB taxonomy): domain Bacteria; phylum Pseudomonadota; class Alphaproteobacteria; order Rhodospirillales; family Magnetospirillaceae; genus Magnetospirillum. Next base: position 881 of record JAEZFE010000424.1, read on the forward strand.
TATCCGCGCCGCGCTGGACGCCGCCAGCGGCACCGGCCCCAAGCCGACCTCGCTCGGCGACCGGCTTCAGGCACTGCGCTCAAAGTCCCCGCAATGAAGGCGCTGCTGGCCGTGCTTTTGCTGATCGCCTGGGGGGCGCAGGCGCAGGCGCTGCACCAGGTGTCGCAGACCAAGCAGGGCCTGTGGACCATTACCATGCATGCCTACGTGCCCGCCGCCCTAAAAACACCGAAGGCACCGGCGGTCGTGCTGCTTCACGGCTGCCTGCAGGGCCCGCGCGAGTTCTTCGCCGACAGCGGCTGGCGCAAGGTGGCGGACCAGCGTGGCTGGCTGGTGGTGGTGGCCGAGTTCGACGATCCGGGCGAGCACTGCCTGTGGTGGTTCGATCCCGAACAGCGCCGCCAGGAAAGCGCTGCGCAGGCCGACGCCATCGTCAAAGGCCTGACCGCCGCCCGCAAGCGGTTCCAGGTACCCGAGGGCGAGAATTACGTGGCCGGGCTGTCGGCGGGGGCGGCCATGGCAGTGGGCCTGCTGGCGCTCTATCCCGACACCTTCGCCGCCGGTGCCTCGATGGCCGGGGTGCCCTTCGACTGCCCGCGCATGACCGAGGAAAAACGTATGATGTGGGCCAACCAGCCTTGCGCGGTGCCCGGCATGCAGGAACTTCCCCAGGCCTGCGCGTGCATGGCCGGCGACGTGGATCTGAGCCCCGATCAATGGGCCGGTGCGGTCAAGGCACTGCATCCCGGCCGCACCACATGGCCCCGCATCTCCATCTGGCAGGGCGCGGCCGATCCGGTGGTGCTGTGCCGGAACGGCATCGAGACGGCGGAACAATGGAGCGCGCTCAACGGTGGCCGCCCCCCGGCCATCGCCTGTCCGCCGGGCAAAAGCCAGATCATGAGCAAGCGCGAACCGGCCAAGGACCAACGCTGGACCCTGGCCGGACGGGGCGGCAAGCCGGCGGTGGAACTGCGCCTGCTCGACGGCTTCGGTCACGCGGTTCCGGTGGCCGAGGGCAAAGGTTGCGGCAAGAGCGGAAAGTTCTCTGCCGAGGCCGGAGTGTGCGCGGCAAGCGAACTGGCGGATTTCTTCGCCGCGCCTTGAACGGAAATTGAAAAAAACGGTTCCTAGAGCAGCGGGTTGAGGATGGTCACGTCACGCACTTTGCTTTCCTCGCGGCGGGCCACCCCGCGCATGTTCTCGGGTGTGTCCGGGAAGCCCCGGCGGTCGGAATAATCACGCACCGGCTTGGGCTCGGGCTTTTCGGCCTCACGGCTGGCGGCATAGAGGTCGAGGGCGGCGACCGCCGCGACCCCGCCCATGGCCAAGCGCGCGTTCCGGTTCCGACGGGCGGTGGCCAGGGTGGCGAGGTCAAGGGCATCGCCCGCCACCCGGCCCCACAGCCATGGCGTGCGCCTGGCCGAGGACAGCAAGGCAATGCCGTTGGCGATCTCGCGCAGGCCATAGGCCTGGATCAACCGGGTCTTGTCCTCCATGCCCAGTGTCCGGCTGATGGTGCGCGGCGCCATCAATTCGGCGGCACCCAGGGCGATGGAGAACCACCCGAGGCCCTGGGCGAGACGAGCGGGGGCGGACTTAGCGGGAATCGAGCGCTGTGCCATGATGCCTCCCTAGGGCTTGAGAACAACTTTGATGCAGCCGTCCTGTTTGTCGCGGAAGGTCTTGTAGAGCGCGGGGCCGTCCTCCAGCCTCGCGGTGTGGGTGATGACGAAACTGGGGTCGATCTGGCCCTCTTGGACGCGCCGCAGCAGGTCGTCGGTCCAACGGTTGACGTGGGTCTGGCCGGTCTTAATGGTCAGGCCCTTGTTCATGACGGCGCCGAAGGGAATCTTGTCGACCAGCCCGCCATAGACGCCTGGGATCGACAGGATGCCGGCGGGACGGCACACATAGATCATTTCGCGCAGCACGTGGGGACGGTCGGTTTCGGCCATCACCGCCTGCTTGACCCGGTCGTAGATGGAATCCACCGAGCGGCCCACATGGGCCTCCATGCCCACCGCGTCGATGCACTTCTCCGGTCCCTTGCCGTCGGTCAGCTCGCCCAACCGGTCGAGCACGCTTTCCTCATCGAAATTGATGGGAATAGCGCCTCCGGCGGCGGCCATGCTCAGGCGTTCGGGCACGTTGTCGATGCACACCACCTGGCGCGCCCCCAGCAGGATGGCCGAGCGCACGCAGAACTGCCCCACCGGGCCGGCGCCCCAGATGGCGACGGTGTCGGTGGGCTCGATCTCGCATTGCACCACCGCCTGCCAGCCGGTGGGAAAAATGTCGCCCAGGAACAGCACCTGCTCGTCGGTCAGGCCATCGGGAATCTTGACCGGCCC
>JAEZFE010000462.1 GCA_023437865.1 Pseudomonadota bacterium
CTCGACCGGCGGCGGCGAAGATATCTAATCTCGCAGCCCGGTTGAAAAGTTTATCCCCCCGGCCCTCTCGCGAAGGCCGGGGCGATACTTTTTGCCCCCCCTATTCCAGCACCAACACCCGCACCTCGCGGCCTTTTGCGGTGTCGAGCACCGTCATGCGTACCCGCTGGCCGGGCTCGACGATGTCGAGGTTCGAGCGCTTGAGCGCGCTCTTGTGCAGGAAGATGTCGCGGCCACCGTCTTCGACCGTGACGAAGCCGAACCCCTTTTCCGCCTGATACCACTTCACCGTACCCGGCACCTCGGGCTCAACATCGGGCAGCACCGCCGGCGCCGCCAGCAGCTCGACCACCCGCGTCACCTGCGGCCCCTTGGGCCCGCTAACGATTTCGCACAGAAGCTCCGCCCCCTCGGCGAGCTGCGGCACGCCGCCGCGTGACAGCACCGAGGCATGCAGGAACGCCTCGGCCCGGCCATCGAGCGGCGTGACAAACCCAAATCCTTTCTCGACATTGAACCACTTCACCCGCACCCGCACCGCCTCCCCATCGGCTGCGGGAACCGACAGGTTACCGGCAAAGGATAAATCGCTCACGGCTCGCCACCTCAACTTATTCGCGCCGCAACCGTTGTCTCATTTTGCGCTGCGGTTGACCAGATGCCGGGCTTCCAGCACCACTTGCGGCATACTCATTGCTCATGCTCTTCCCTCTCTTGTGCCGCGCTCTTCCCCATCTCGCATAAAGACCGGACCATCGGCTACGGATAGGATCGGCCTGCCATGCTGCCGCGAAGACGCAGCCGCGTGGCCTGGACTGTCGCAAGGGGCAACCACCAGAGGGACAGGCACCATGGCAGCGAAGAAGGACGACAAGGACACGGCCACCGAGATGGCCGAAAGCGCCGCCAACACCGCAACCGAGGCCGGGATTTCAGGGATCAGCCAAGTCGCCGAAGCGGGCCGGCGGCAGAGCGAGCAGTTCCGCCAGCTCATGGGCGGGGGAACCAAGCTCTACGGCGATTTGGGCGAGGTGTCGCGGGACGACATGGACACCCTGATGCAGACCAGCGCGCGGCTGGCCAAGGGCATGCAGGATGTCAGTTGGGAGGTCATGCACTATACGCAGCAATCGCTGCAGTTGGGCTTGCGCACCTGCAACGACCTGATGACCTGCCGCACGGTCGAAGACATGTTGAACGTGCAGCGCAACTTCATGCGCCAGAGCGTGGATTCGTTCCTGGCCGAGAGCGCCAAACTGATCGAGATGTCGAGCGGCGTAACCGGCGAGGCGATCTCGCAGGTCGAGGAAATGCGGCATTAAGCCATTCAGGCTTGGAGGGGGGCTGCGGCCCCTCCCGCCCGCAGATCACTTGCAGCTGTTGTAGTCGAGCAGGACTTCGTTCTGCACCACCTTGGCTTGGCCGGTGAATCCACCCCATCCACGCTTGGCGACTTCGTCCAGCAGTTCCTTGACATTGGTGCAATAGGACAGGCTGAGCGGATAGTTGCGGTGATAGGTCACCAGCCGGCCATCGAAATAGGTGCGCACCTTCAGCGCGTCGCCCTTGAATTGGCGGGTGAACACCTTCGCCCGCTTGTCGGTCTGCTGCTTCAGCTTGGCGGCCCAACGCTGGTCGAAATCGGTCCACAGCTTGTTGGTGCCGGCGACCACGTCATCGCAGCGCCGCCCTGCCTCACGCAGGAACACGCCGTGGCGCACCAGTTGCTCGACCTGGAGCTCGGTGTCGGACAAGCAGCGCATCTTGACCTGGGCGATGGCTTGGCCGGCGGCGAGGCTGAGGATGACTGAAAGAATCAGGGCGGCGCGCATGTGGATCACCAAAGGGAACGCAGCACCCATTATGGCCCGAGCCGTCCCCCGGTGGAAATGGGAACCTTGGCAGGACGCGCTCGTTCCACGACTTAGTGCACGGTGTTTCCCCCAGACTGGAGGACAAGAATGCTGAACCGTATTCTGGCCGTTACGGCCCTCGGACTCGCCGTCGGGCTGGCCGCCTGCGACCAGGCCGGGCAGGAGCAGGCTCAGACGCCCAGGGACAAGGGCACCCAGACCGAGCAACGCGCGCCGAGCTCGCCGCCCGCCGAGCAGCCCAGCGCTCCCCCGTCGCAATCAGCCCCCAGTGGCAGCACTGGCAGCCCAGGTGGCAGCACCGGCGGCTCTAGCGGCAATCAATAGACCCTTGGCCAGGGTCAGGCGGCGGCGCCCGGGCGCTGCCGCCTTTGCCGCTCCTGCAGCGCCGCGCCGGCGCGATAGCCCAGCAGCACCGCCAGGAGCGCGGCGTACAGCATGGGCTGGCGGATATCGGCCTTCACCATCATCCAGTAATGCACCACCCCCAGGCAGCCGATGGGATAGACCAGCGTGTGCAGCATGCGCCAGCGCCGCCCACCCAGCCGCTTGATCATGGCGTTGGTGGAGGTGACCGCCAGCGGCACCAGCAGCACGAAGCCCAGCATGCCCAGCGTGATGTAGCGCCGCTTGACGACATCCTTGGCCAGCGCCCGCCAGTCAAAGAACAGATCAAGCCCGATATACGAGCTGAGATGCAGGCAGACGTAGAAGAAGGCGAACAGCCCGAGCATGCGCCGCAGCCGCGCCAGCTGGGCCCAGCCGGTAACCTTGCGCAAGGGCGTGACCGCCAGCGCGATCAGCAGGAACCGCAGCGCCCAGTCCCCCAGATAGCGGTTCACCGTCTCGATGGGATTGACGCCCAGATAGCCGAAGAACGCCTTCCAAACCAGCCAGGCCAGCGGCAGCAGGCAGAGTGCGAAAACGGCGGGTTTCAGCAGTGGCGCGGCGCGGCCCATCAGAATTGGGCCTTCAAATCCATGCCGGCATACAGCCCGGCGACCTGATCGGCATAGCCGTTGAACGGCAGGGTCTCGCGGCGGAAAAACTCGCCGATGCGGCGCTCCTTGGACTGGCTCCAGCGCGGGTGATCGACCGCCGGATTGACGTTGGAATAGAAGCCATATTCGCGCGGGTTGGACTTGTTCCAGGCGGTGGCCGGCTGGGTCTCGGTGAAGCGGATCCGCACGATGCTCTTGATGGATTTGAAGCCGTATTTCCACGGCACCACCAGCCGCACCGGCGCGCCGTTCTGCGGTAGCAATTCCTGGCCATAAAGGCCCACCGCCAGGATCGTCAGCGGATGCATGGCTTCGTCCATGCGCAGCCCCTCGGTATAGGGCCAGTCCAGCACGCGCGCCTTGACGCCCGGCATCTGCGCGGGATCGGCCAGCGAGGTGAATTCGACGAACTTGGCCTTCGACGTGGGCTCGAACCGCTTCAGCACGTCGGCCAGCGGCACCCCCACCCAGGGGATCACCATGGACCACGCCTCGACGCAGCGCAGCCGGTAGACGCGCTCCTCCAGCCGGTGCGGCTTGATCAGGTCGTCGTAATCGACGCGGCCCGGCTTGGCACACTCGCCGTCAAAGGCGACCGTCCACGGCCTGGTCTTCAGCCTGCCAGGGGCGTTGCGCGCCGGGTCCTCCTTGTCGGTGCCGAACTCATAAAAATTGTTGTAGGTGGTCACCGCCTCAAGCGGCGTCAGCTTCTCGTCGAGGGTGACCGCGCCCTTGGTGAATTCGGACAGCGCCGCCTCGGCCCGCCCCACCCCGGCGAGCGCCGCCGCCGCTCCCAAGGCGAGGAACCGGCGGCGGTCGAGATACAGCCCGTGCGGGGTGATCTCGGAGCCCTTGATGGAAGATGCGGGGCGGATCAGCGGCATGGTCTTCGTCCTTCGGTCACACCCCACACAAATGGGGTGTCAGCGGTTGACGTCCACCACCACCCGGCCCCTCACCTCACCTTTCAGGATCTGCTTGCCCAATTCGGGCAGGTCGCCGAGCCCCACATCGGTGGTCAGGGAATCGAGCAGGTCCGCCGGCATCTCGGCGGCCAGGCGCTGCCACGCCTGGATGCGGCGGGGCGTCGGACATTGGGCGCTGTCGATGCCCAACACGCTGATGCCGCGCAGCAGCAGCGGCAGCACCGTGGTCGACAGCTCGACCCCACCGGCATTGCCGCACGAGGCCACGGCGCCATGCAGCTTGAGGCTGGCCAGCACATTGGCGAGCGTCGCGCCGCCCACGCTGTCCACGCAGCCCAACCAGCGTTCGGGCAGCAGCGGCTTGGCGGCACCGCCCGACAGTTCGGCGCGGTCAACCAGCGTCGAGGCCCCGAGCGTACGCAGGTAGTCGTGCTGGCTGGCGCGCCCTGTCGAGGCGGCAACCTCATAGCCACGCCGCGCCAGCAATACGGTGGCGACCGAGCCCAAGCCGCCGGCGGCGCCGGTCACCAGCACCTTGCCGTCCGTGTCAGGGCTGAGGCCGTTATCTTCCAGCGCCATCACCGCCAGCATGGCGGTCAGTCCCGCGGTACCCAGCGCCATGGCCTGGCGGGTCGACAGGCCCGCCGGCAGCGGCACCAGCCACTGCCCCTTGACCCGCGCCTTCTGGGCGTAACCACCCCACCACACCTCGCCCACGCGCCAGCCGGTCAGGATCACCTTGTCCCCCGGTTTCCACGCCGGATCGTCCGAGGCCTCGACCGTGCCGGCAAAATCGATGCCGGGGATGTGCGGATACTGGCGCACCAGCTTGCCCAGCCCATTCAGGATCAGGCCGTCCTTGTAGTTGAGCGTCGAATAATCGACACGCACGGTGACATCGCCGGGCGGCAGCCGGGACTCGTCGATGCGCTGAACAGAGGCGGAAACCGTGCCGGATTGGTCTTCCAGCATCAGGGCGGCGAATTCGCTCACGTGCATTCTCCTGGTTGGAACAGCAGGATGCTACGCCGCTTCCCCGGCCTGGTCGAGCGGCCCGTTCCCATCAATAGGTTATGCATCCACCTGCCTGAATGATGTGATCGAGAAGCCGAGTACGGCACTGGCGCGCCTCCGCCCGCACGTCTACACTTGATGGTAGATTTCCTCAGCGGGGGCAACGATGAACATTGTAGCGGGAACGCGGCCATTCCAGCAGGACGGCCGCACCGGGGCCATCGTCCGCCTGTCGCTGACGAATTTCCTGCTCAATGTGGTGACCTTGTCGCTGTGGCGCTTCTGGGGCAAGACCAAGGTGCGCCAAGAGCTGTGGCGCCACACCTGGGCCTGGGGCGACCCTCTCGAGTACACCGGAACGGGGCGCGAGCTGTTCCTGGGCTTCCTGGTGGCTCTGCTGGGCGTCTTCCTGCCGTGGATGCTGCTGGTCAGCTACCTGCAGACCCTGGTGGTGGCGGGCCAGCAATGGGTGGGGGCGCTGATCCTGGTCATGAACGCCCTGCTGATGTTCCTGGCGGGGGCGGGCCTGTACCGCGCGCGGCGTTACCAATTGTCGCGCACGGTTTGGCGGGGCATTCGCGGCGGCCAGAGCGGCGAAGCTTGGCGCTATGGGCTGCTCCTGCTGTTTACCGGCATCGGCGTGGCGCTCAGTCTCGGCTGGGCGCTGCCCTGGGCGCAGATGAAGCTGGCACGCTACGAAATGGAGAACACCCTTTTCGGCGATCAGAGCTTCACCTGCGAGGCGGTGTCGCGCCCACTCTACAAGCGGTTCGCGGTGGTATGGCTCACCGCCCTGGCCTCGCCGTTCGTCCTGGGCGTCATCGCCATGCCCATGGCGGGGATCAGCTCGGCCGACACCAGCGTCCTGGCCATCGGCGGCGCGGCAGCGCTGGCCTTGTGCCTGCTGCCGTTCCTGCTGCTGCCCTATGCGTGGTACCGCGCCGGCTTCTACGCCGAATTGGCCAGGAACACCCGGTTCGCCGGCGCGAACTTCGCCTTCCAAACGGCCGGCTGGGATCTGGTCTGGCTGGTGTTCAACAATGCCCTGCTGTCGCTGCTGACGCTGGGCATCCTCAAGCCCGTGGCGGCATTGCGGGTCTTCCGCTTCACCTGTCAGCACCTTCAGGTGGTCGGCGAGCCCGCATTCGATCAATTGAACCAGGGTGCCAAGCTGACCACCCGCACCGGCGAGGGACTGGCAGCGGTGTTCGACGGCGCGGGTGAATTTTGACCGCACCGCTGACCGGCCGCTTCAATGACGGCCGCTCGGCGGCCAGCCGGCGGGTGACCGTTCTCGCCCTCCCCGATGGCCTGAACATCTGCGATGACACCGGCGACGTGCTGGCGTTCTGGCACCGCGACGACCTGCGCGAGGAGTGCGGCGGCGAAACTGTATTGCGCCTGCGCTCGGTGGCGGACGAGGACGCCCGTCTGGCGGTGGATAACGGGGCGGCGTTACGCCCGCTGCTGCCGGCGCGCCGGCCCGAACGCGGCGGGCTGAGGCTGGGGCTGGCCCTCGCAGCTGCTGCGGCAATGGTCGGCGGCCTGTGGATCGGCCTTCCCGCCGGCGCCCGCGTGCTCGCCGCCATGGTGCCCGCCAGCGTCGAACACAGCTGGGGCGACCGCATGGCCACAGGCATCGAGGCGCAATGGCCGCGCTGCCGCCAACCGGCGGGCGAAGCCGCCCTGGCCGATCTGACGGAGCGGCTGGCAGCCGGACTGCCCCCGGACGCCCGACCGCGCCGAGTGATTGTAGTCAAGCTGCCGCAGGTCAACGCCATCGCGCTGCCGGGCGGCAATGTCATCGTGTTCTCCGGCCTGCTCGCTAGCGCTGCCGGAGCGGACGAACTGGCCGGCGTGCTGGCCCACGAATTCACCCATGTCCGGCTGCGCCATCCGCTGGCCGGAACCGTCCGCGCCATGGGCGTCGGCATTCTGGTGACGCTGGTCACCGGCGACACCTCGGGCCTGCTCGCCACCGCATCATCCGTGGCGCTGGCCGGCGCCTATTCGCGTGAGGACGAGAGCGCGGCGGATGCCGGTGCGGCGGAATTGCTGGCACGTGTCGGCATGGAGGGGCAAGGACTTGCCGCGTTCTTCCGCAAGCTGGAAGCGCCAGGGTTAATGCCGGCGTGGCTCAGCACCCACCCGGATCCCGAGATGCGGGCCCGCGCGATGGACGCCTTGGCCCGGCCGGGCGCGCCGGCCTTGACCGAAAGCCAGTGGCAGGCGCTGAAAGCCATCTGCGCGTAAGCGGGATCAGACCCGTTCGCTGAGCCAGATGGCAAGCTTGCAGCCGGCCTTGATGGCGCCCGACAGCACCGGGTAGCCAGGAGCCTTCTCGGCCTCGTTGGCGAGACCGATATCGCGATGCTCCACTTCCTCTGCGCGGAAGGTCTCGATGGTGGCCTTGAGCTCGCTCTCGTCCGCGCCCAGCTTGGCGGCCTGATCGGCGTAATGCTCGTCGATGGCCTCCTCCACCGCCACGGTGCAGGCCATGGCGGCGCGTTCGCCCATCAGCGCGGTGCCCGCCCCCAGCACGAAGCCGGCCACGTGCCAGAGCGGCGACAGCGCGGTCGGGCGCACCCTGCGTTCGGCGATCAGGCGGCTGAAGGTGTCCAAGTGGTGCTGTTCCTGTTCGGCCATCTTGGCGAGCAAGGGGCCGTGACGTCCTTTTCCCAGCACCGCACGCTGGCCTTGATAGATGCGCACCGCACCCAGTTCCCCCGCCTGATTGACGCGCAGCATGCGGGCCAGCAGTTCCTCCTTGCGGAGATCGCCGGGGATACGGTTGTCAGCGGTGTTCATGCGCGGCCTCCCATGCGGCGGGCGAGAACCAGGGTGACCAGGGCCAGGCCGCCCGAGAAGACGATGTTCATGGCCGCCATGGTGATCCCATGGAAGGCCCAGGCCGGTTCGTCACAACGGGCCTCAACCGGCTGCGACATCATGGCCGTCAGGTCGTTGACGTCCACGGCCTTGTCCGCGCTGGCTGCGCAGCCCGACACCCACCATTTCTGCTCGACGCCCACATGGTACACCGCGATGCCGGCATTGATCAGAAAGGCTAGGCCCGCCACCACCATCAGCAGGCGCCGCACCTTCTCGCCCATGCTGCGCAGCAGGGCCACGCCCGCCAGGGCACCAGCCACGGCGAACGGCACCCGTTGGGTCACGCACAGGATGCAGGGCTTCAGGCCGAAGCCGTACTGGGCGACGAAGGCTGTCGCCAGCGCCAGGACACTGACCGCCAGGACGAACAGGGCGACCACACGCGATGGAATGGGGCGGGAGGGGATGGATTTCATGCACCGCACCATAGCAAAGACGCGGCACCTTGACCACCTTGCCCCGGGCGGGGATGATCGCCACCCCACCTTCCGAGGCATCCCGACC
>JAEZFE010000342.1 GCA_023437865.1 Pseudomonadota bacterium
CTTCACCCCGGCGGCGTGGGGGCCGAACCGCGCCCCAAACCCCCCCCGCCCGGCGGCGCCGCCGGGGCGGGCGGTGGACTTGGCAAGCGGCTTGATAGCCTCGACCAAAGCCTCGCCGGCGTCGATATCGACCCCGGCATCACGGTAGGTCAGGCCCTGCTTTTCGGTAGGGGCGGGAATGATCTTCCTCGTCGGCTTGCGTGTGGTATGTTTGGGCTCGCCCTGGGGAGCCCTAATTTCGGGCCGAAGATACTCCAACCCGGACGGTTTTCAATGCCTTCTCTCCGCTTCGTTCGTGCCGCGCCCCTGTTGGTGCTCTGGATGGTGCTGGTTTGCTCGTTTCCCGCCCACGCTCAAGGCGTTGCCGACGCCTTCACCGTGCGCGGGGTTGACGTCGATGTGACCGCCGCCAATCCGCAGGCTGCCAAGGATCAGGCCATCTCCCAAGGCCAGCGCGAGGCCTTCCGCGTTCTGCTCGAACGCCTGACCGCGCCCGCCGATCATGCCCGCCTGCCCAAGGTGGACGGCACACAGTACGTGCGCGACTTCTCGGTCCAGTCCGAACGCAGTTCGCCCGCCCGTTACCTCGCCACCCTGACCGTGCGCTTCAACCCCACCGCTGTGCGCAAGCTGCTCCAGGGGGCGGGGATCGCCTATGCCGAGCCACGCAACCGCTCCATGGTGGTGGTACCGGTGTTCAAGACCACGCCAACCGCCAAGCCGGTGCTGTGGGAGGATGCCAATCCTTGGCGCGCCGCCTGGGTGGCCCAAGGCGCGGGTGGGCTGGTGCCGTTGGTGGTGCCGGCCGGTGATACGGCCGATTCCCAGGCATTGTCGGTGGAGCAGGCGGTGGCCGGCACCCCCGAGGCGCTGGAGGCGCTGGGCAGCCGCTACCGCACCTCGGACGTGATGGTGGCGGTGGCGGCGCTGTCGCCCGGTGGCAAGAACCTCGACGTTTCGGTGATCGCCACCCCCGGCGCGCCCAAGCCGTTCGACAGTCTGACCTATCACACCAACGATAGTGAGAGCACCGAAGCCATGATCGCCCGCGCCGCTTCGGATATGGCGCGCGCGGTGGACACCGTGTTCAAGCAACCCAATCTATTGCAGTTCGACAGGGCGGCGTCGCTATCCACCCTGGTGCCGCTGGCCGGCATGGAGGACTGGATGGCGGTGCGCGAGCGCCTGGCCCGCGTGCCGCAGGTGCGCCGCTGGGAGCTGGTGTCGCTGTCCAAGGCCGAGGCCGCTTTGGTGCTGCACATCGTCGGCGACCAGGAGCAGGTCAAGGCGGCGCTGGGCAATGCGGGCCTGCAATTGGATTGGGGTGACGGCTTCTGGGTGATGCGCCCGGTGGGGAGCCGCAAGTAGGAGGAGGCCCTTCAGGATGATCAAGCACGTCCCCAACGCGCTGACCATCCTGAGGCTGATCTCGGTTCCCCTGACCGTCTGGCTGATGGTCCAAGGCGGCTACAAGGCGGCGTTCTGGCTGTTCGTCGGCGCCGGCCTGACCGATGCGGTGGATGGGGCGGTGGCCCGCTTGTTCGATGCCAAAAGCCGGCTGGGCCAGTGGCTGGACCCCATGGCGGACAAGGTGCTGCTGGTGTCCATCTACGTCACCATGGCGGCCGCCGGGCATGTCCCGCTGTGGCTGGTGGTGCTCGTGGTCTTGCGCGATGTGCTGATCGTGCTTTATGCCGTAGTGTATGTCCTGGCGGGCTCGTTCTCGGGCTCGCCGCTGTTCATTTCCAAGATCAACACGGCAGCCCAGCTTCTCCTCGCCGCCCTGGTGCTGGCGAATCTGGGCCCGGGCTGGGGAGGCCCGGTGCTGGTGGAGATCTTTATCTACGTGGTCGCGGCCACGACCGTCGCCTCGGGTTCGGCCTACCTGATGGCGGCCAGCAGAAGGGTGCCGGCCAGCAATTCCTAGGGGGAACCATGACTTCCGCGCAAAGGCTCCGCTTCTGGCTCATCGGCTTGGCCGTGTGCCTGGTGGCGCTCTATATCCTCCGCGGCATGCTGCTGCCCTTCGTGGCCGGCATGGCCATCGCCTATTTCCTCGACCCGCTGGCCGACCGGCTGCAGCGCGCCGGCCTGTCGCGCACCATGGCGACCACGGTGATCACCGCCTGTTTCTTCCTGGTGGTGGTGCTCATCCTCATCATCCTGGTGCCCATTATCGAGGATCAGGTGGTGACCTTCGCCCAGAAGGTGCCGGGTTACATTGATATGGTTAACGAGCGCCTGCAGCCCTACCTGGCCGAGCTCAAGCGCCGTCTGAGCCCGCGCGACCTGGAAAAGCTGCGGTCCTCGGCGGGCGAATACGCCGGTACCGCCATGACCTGGTTGGCGGGCGTGCTGCGGGGCGTGCTCACCGGCTCGCTGGCGGTGGTGAACGTGCTGTCGCTGGTGTTTATCACCCCCATCGTCACCTTCTATCTGCTGCGCGACTGGGACGGCATGGTCAGGAAGGTGGATTCCTGGCTGCCGCGCGACAACGCGGAAACGGTGCGCGCCCAGTTCCGCGAGATCGACCAGACGCTGGCCGGGTTCGTGCGCGGCCAAGCCACCGTGTGCCTGGCGCTGGGCACCTTCTACGGTATCGGATTGACGGCGGTCGGCTTGGATCTGGGCCTCATCATCGGGCTGACCTCGGGCATCTTCTCGTTCATCCCCTATCTAGGCAGCATCTCGGGTTTCCTTGTCGGCATGGGTGTCGCCTTCGCCCAAACCGGTGATTGGCACCTGCCGGCCATGGTGGCCGGCGTGTTCATGGTGGGGCAGCTCATTGAAGGCAACTTCCTGACCCCCAAGCTGGTGGGAGACCGCATCGGCCTGCATCCGGTGTGGGTGATCTTCGCGCTGCTGGCCTGTGGCACGCTGTTCGGCTTTGTCGGTATCCTACTGGGTGTGCCGCTGGCCGCCGTCACCGGCGTGCTGGTGCGCTTCAGCCTTGGCCGCTATCTCGCCAGCCCGTATTACCGGGGAACGCGCCCAAGTGAGTGAGAACCAGCTCGCCCTGGACCTCGGCCACCGGCCAGCCCTGGGCCGTGATGATTTCCTGGTGGCCCCGTGCAACGCCGAGGCGGTGGCGTGGCTGGAGCGCTGGCCGGACTGGCGCCTGCACGCCCTGGCTATTCACGGCCCGGCGGGGTGCGGCAAGTCGCACCTGCTGGCGGCCTTCGCCCAGGCCCATCCAGAGTTGCTGGTGCTGGATGCCGCCGGCCTCGACGTCGAGGCGCTGGCTCATCGCGAGCTGCCGGCGGTGGTCGCGGGCGAGGGCATGG
>JAEZFE010000487.1 GCA_023437865.1 Pseudomonadota bacterium
CCCCTTGCCGTCGAGATGGGCGGCCATGCCCAGCACCGGGGCGATCGTGACCACGCCGGGGCCGCCGATGCCGGGGACCACGCTGCCGAACGGCTCGGGACAGGTTGGCAGGGCGGGGGCGGGCAGATCGGGATAAGCGTGGTCGTGATCGCCCACCCCGGCATGGTGCCGGAGTTTGGCGCCCTTGACGGTGACGAAGCTGGGGCAGAAGCCCTTGAGGCAGCTGTAATCCTTGTTGCAGGCCGATTGGTCGATGGCGCGCTTGCGGCCGAATTCGGTCTCGACCGGGACCACGGAGACGCAATTGGATTTCTCGCCGCAATCGCCGCAGCCCTCGCACACCAGCTCGTTGATGAACACCCGCTCGGGCGGGTCTTCCATCAGGCCGCGCTTGCGGCGCCGGCGCTTTTCAGCGGCACAGGTCTGGTCGTAGATCAGCACCGAAACGCCAGGGAATGCCGCCAGTTCGCGCTGCACGGCGTCCAGAGTGTCGCGGGGATGGGTGGTGGTGCCGGGCGGCAAGATTTCGCCCGCCGGGCGCCCGGCCTCGGAGACAACGGCGATGCGCTCGACCCCTTCGGCGCGGACCTGCGCGGCGATGTCGGCCACGCTCAGCGGCCCGTCCACCTTCTGCCCGCCGGTCATGGCCACGGCGTCGTTGAACAGGATCTTGTAGGTGATGGGCACCGCTGCTGCGACGCAGGCGCGGATGGCGAGCAGGCCCGAGTGGTAATAGGTGCCGTCGCCCAAATTCTGAAAGACGTGCCGGGTCTCGGTGAAGGGTTGCTGGCCGATCCAATTGGCGCCTTCGCCGCCCATATGGGTATAGGTCTCGGTGCGGCGGTCGGGCATCCAGGTCGCCATGAGGTGGCAGCCGATGCCGCCCATGGCGCGTCTGCCTTCGGGCACGTTGGTCGAGGTGTTGTGCGGGCAGCCGGGGCTGAAATAGGGCACGCGGGAGAAGCCCTGGGGCACGGCGGCCAGCGCGCGGTCCTTGGCCTCCAGCCATTCCAGCCGCTCTTTGATGCGCAAGGAGGTGTAGAAGCGGCCGATGCGGGCGGCGATGACGCGGGCCACCTGCGCCGGGTTCAACTCGCCCGCCGAGGGCAGGATCCAGGCCCCGGCCTCGTCGAACTTGCCGACCACGCGCGGGCGCACGTCCTCACGCCAATTGTAGAGCTGCTCCTTGAGCTGGTTCTCGATGACGGCGCGCTTTTCCTCGACGACCAGGATCTCCTCCAGCCCCTCGGCAAAGGCGCGCACGCCATCGCGCTCAAGCGGCCAGCTCATGCCGACTTTATAGAGCCGCACGCCGATCTCGGCGGCGTGCGCTTCGTCGATGCCGAGATCGGCCAGCGCCTGGATGACGTCGAGATAGGCCTTGCCGGTGGTGACGATGCCGAAGCGCGCGGCAGGGCTGTCCACCACCACCCGATCCAACCGGTTGGCCCGCGCGAAGGCCAAGGCGGCATAGAGCTTGTGGCGCATCAGCCGCTCCTCCTGTTCGAGGAAGCGGTCGGGCCAGCGGATCGACAGCCCACCCGGCGGCAGGGCAAAGGCGGGCGTCTCGATGGCAAGGCGCCACGGGTCGATGGTCACGGTGCCCGAGCTCTCCACCGTCTCGGATATACACTTCATGGCCACCCACAGGCCCGAATAGCGCGACAGCGCCCAGCCCATCAGGCCGTAATCCAGCAGTTCCTGTACGCCCGACGGGTTCAGCACCGGCATCTGCGCCGCCATGAACACGTGTTCGGACTGATGCGCCAGGGTCGAGGATTTGCAGCCGTGGTCGGCGCCGGCCAGCACCAGCACGCCGCCATGGCGCGCGGTGCCGGCGGAATTGGCGTGCTTGAGCACATCAAGCGAGCGGTCCACCCCCGGTCCCTTGCCGTACCACAGGGAAAAGACGCCATCGACCCTGGCCCCCTCGAACAGGGTGACCTGCTGGCTACCCCACACGGCGGTGGCGGCCAAATCCTCGTTGATGCCGGGGCGAAACACCACGTCGTGGGCGGCCAGATGCCGGGCGGCGCGCTCCAGCTCGCGGTCGAACCCGCCCAAAGGCGAGCCCCGGTAGCCCGAGAGGAAGCCGGCGGTGTTCAGGCCGGCGGCGCGGTCGCGGTCCCTCTGCAGCATGGGCAACCGCACCAGCGCCTGGAGCCCCGACAGGTACACCTGTCCGGCCTGGGCGGTGTATTTGTCGTCAAGGGTGATGGACGAGGACACGGTCATGGCTTCCTCCCTCGCCCCAGGACTTGGGAACCAACGCGCGGGCGGGGAAGGGCGACGCGAAAAAAGCAAGGAAGCCCCATGCCGCCCCGATGCAGCGATAAGATTGTTGCGGGTGAAAGGGGGGATGATTTCCGGCTCTTCTCACGGTATATGAGAGCGGCCTTTTTCTAGGATCCATCCATGAGCGTTCTCGTCACCGGCGCCGCCGGCTTCATCGGCTTTCACACGTCGCTGCGCCTGCTGGCGCGGGGGGAAAAGGTGGTCGGCGTCGACAACCTGAACCCCTATTACGATCCAGCGCTGAAACAGGCCCGCCTGTCCAAGCTGCGGGAACACAAGAACTTCGTGTTCCATCAGGCCGACATTGCCGACCGCTCCGCCATGGCCGAAATTGCCAGCGCCAATCCGGATGTGACTGGTTACATCAACCTGGCCGCCCAGGCCGGCGTGCGCCATTCGCTCAAGGCGCCGCATGACTACACCCACTCGAATGTCGAGGGGCATCTGGTCATGCTGGAACTGGCGCGCGCCAACGACAAGTGCACCAATTTCGTCTATGCCAGCTCGTCCTCGGTCTATGGTGCCAATACCAAGCTGCCGTTCTCGGTCGAGGACCGGGTGGACCAGCCCATCTCGTTGTATGCCGCCACCAAGCGCGCCGGCGAGCTGATGAGCCATTGCTATTCGCATCTCTACCGCATCCCCACCATCGGCCTGCGCTTCTTCACCGTCTACGGCCCGTGGGGCCGCCCCGACATGGCCGCCTATCTGTTCGCCAAGGCTATTCTGGCCGGCGAGCCCATCAAGATTTTCAACAACGGCGACATGCGCCGCGACTTCACCTTCATCGACGACATCGTCTCGGGTGTGGTGGGCGTGCTCGACAATCCGCCCGCCGATGACGGCCAAGGCGTGCCGGCCAAGGTTTACAACATCGGCAACCACCGTTCGGAAAAGCTGATGGACTTCGTCGGCTTGGTGGAGCAGTGCCTGGGCAAGAAGGCCGAGTACCAGTTCGAGCCCATGCAGCCGGGCGACGTCAAGGAAACCTACGCCGACATTTCGGCGATCCAGAATGACGTCGGCTTCGCGCCCACCACCCCGATTTCCGAGGGCGTGCCGAAGTTCATCGACTGGTTCAAGGCGTATCACGGGGTGTGAGCGCCTCGATCAGCCGGTGGGTATGGGCCGGCAGATCGTCAAATCGGCGTACACAGATATTGAGCTGACGCGTGGCCCAGGAATCGGTGAGCGGGGTGCGGGCCACCGCCATGCTGCGTTGGCACCGTATCGCCGCCGCCTCCGGCATGACGGCGATGCCAACGCCGCGTTCAACCATGCGGCAGATCGCGTCGAAACTGCGCAACCGCACCCGATAGTTTAGGCGCTGCCCGCAGCGGGCGGCGTGCCCGGCCAGGTGCTCCTGCAAGGCGCTGCCCTCGCTCAGGCCGATGAACGGGTAGGGCAGTGTGTCGCTGAAGCGGCATTCGCGCAGGTCGGCCAGGGGATGGCCGTGGGCGCTGACCACGCTCAGCCGGTCGACGCGGAACGGCAGCAGCTCTAATTCGGCGCTGTCGACCGAATCGGCGACGATGCCTACATCCGCCAGCCCCTCCGCCACGGCATCCACAATCTCGAAGCTCAGCCGCTCCTCCAGGTCCACGTCCACATGGGGGTGTGCGGCCAGGAATGCGCTCAACGCTTCGGGCAGGAATTCGCTGATGGCCGCCGTGTTGGCCATCAGCCGGACATGGCCCTTCAGCCCCCGCGCATATTGGGCCAGATCGCCGCGCATGCGCTCCATCTGTTGCAGCACCATGCGGGCGTGATGCGCCAGCGTCCGGCCCGCCGGGGTGGGTGCAACGCCGCGCCGGCCCCGGACCAGCAGGGGGTGCCCCAGCATGTCCTCCATCCCGCGGATGCGCGCGCTGGCCGAAGCAAGCGCCAAGGCTGAGCGCTCGGCCCCGGCCGTGATGCTGCCGCTCTCCACCACGGCGAGGAAGAGTTTGAGGTCGGTAAGGTCGAAGCGCATGTGCGAGCCTTCGGCTTGGACGAAGCCATGGTCAGTTAATCCCACATTTTCCGGTGGCGCCACCCCGCGCATGCTGAAGGCATGGATACCTCACTTCCCCTCTTGGCTGCCACGGGCTCCATTTTCGTTCTCGCCGGCATGGTCAAAGGCGTCATCGGCCTGGGTCTGCCGACCATTTCCATGGGTCTGCTCGGCCTGCTGATGAGCCCGGTCGAGGCTGCCGCCTTGCTGGTTGTGCCGTCGCTGGTCACCAATCTGTGGCAGATGGCCGCCGGCCCGCGCCTGGCGGCGCTGACGCTCCGGCTGTGGCCGATGATGGCGGGAATCTGCCTGGGCATCTGGGCGGGAGCGGCGCTGCTCGGCGGCCTGGCAGCGGCCGGGGCCACACAGGCGCTCGGGGTGGCGCTGATGGTCTATGCGGCGGTGGGGCTGGCGCAGGTGCGCATGGCCGTCGCGCCCGCCTGGGAGCGCTGGCTGGGTCCAGCCGCCGGCGCAGTCACCGGCATCCTGACCGGCGCCACCGGCGTGTTCGTGATACCGGCGGTGCCCTACCACCACGCGCGCGGCCGGGGCAAGGG
>JAEZFE010000489.1 GCA_023437865.1 Pseudomonadota bacterium
CCCTACCGCTGGGGGGGGGCTGGTGGTGAAGGTCTTGCGGCAGGACCTTCACCGTGATTTCCGGAACCCTATCGCGCTTCGCCAAGCGCCGCTGGCGCCGGGCGCCATGCTTTACTCGGACCATGCCGCCTCTATCGGCGCTGGAGGCTTGCCCACCAGCCAGCGCCTCCCTTACTTCATGTAATTGAGCAGCGAGAGGTCGCGCACGGTGGCCAGCGCCTTGTAACTGGCCTCCAGCGCGGTCTGGTCGTCCAGCAAGCGGGCCACCGCCTCAGTCTTGTCCACGGTGGCCATGTCGGAGATGCGGATTGCCAGGAAGCCGGTATAGGCCTTGTGTTTGTCGCTGGTGTTCTTGATCAGGCTCAGGCTGGTGCCGACCTGACCGCGCAGTTGATCGATGTCGCCGGTCTCTTCGACGCCGAACGGGCCGTTTCCGGTGGTGGTACGCGAGATGGCGTCCTGGATCAGCTGTCGGGCCTGCTCCAGTCGTTCCATGTTGTTCTCGAGCCCGCCGGCGGTGCCGGGCTGGCCCTGGGCGATCAGCGCCATGGCGCGGAACGCCTTGTCGAAGACGGGGGCCGAGGCATAGATGCCCAGATCCACCTTGCGGTTGGCATCCACGTGCTGCTGGAGCTGGATGTTGTCGCCCCGGTACCAGCTGGCGCTGTCCAGCGTGGCCGCCACTGGACCGCCCTCGGTGGCCAGTTTGGTGCTCTTGACGGTGATCTTGAACGGCGGGCCGGCCGAGATGGCGGATACCTCGTACTGCCCATCATTGGTCTTGCTGACGCCGTCGATGTCGACCACCGAGGCGCTGCCGCTGACGGAGAACACCGTGCCCACCGCGAATTGGGTCTGGTCGAAGGTGTTGGGCGCGGTGAAGGTGATGACGTCGTCGGCCGTGAAGTTCACCAAACCGTATTCGGCCGGGCTGATGCCGGCCTTTTCGAAGACGCTGATACTGACGCCGTTTTCGCCCGCGCTGGGAATCAGCTTGGAGACGCGCACCGTGGTGCCGGCGGCATCCACCGCCGAGACGGTGAAGTTCTTGCCCGCATTGTTGCCGGCGCCACCAACGGTGACGTAGCTGCCCGCCTTGACCTGGCTCAGAGTGCCCGCATTCGCTGCCGCGATGGTGCCGTTGGTGGTGTTGATCGTGAAATTACCGGTATTGGCATTGTCGGTATGCAGTTCTTGCAGGCTGGCGGCGCGGGTGGTCGGATAGATGTGGTCGGCGCCGTCGAACATATTCTGAAAATCTTCGAATTTCTCCGCAGGCAACTGGACCGGCTCGTTGGCGACGCGGCCGCCCGAGAAGATGTATTGACCGTCAATATTGGCCGACAGGTATGCCTGCAGGTTCACCATGGACTGGAAGGCGAATTCCTGTAGCTGCTTGATGTTGGTGGGGTCTTTACTCTTGAACTGTTGATAATTGACCAGCCGCTGGTTGAAGTCCTTCATCTCCTTTTCGATGGCAGTCATGGAGACGTCGGCAGCATTAAGACGGGTCGTTGCCACGTTGTTGTCCGAGAGGAACTTTTCGGCGCGCGACTTTTCGTTCTGCAGGTTGATCAACTGGTTGGTGTCGGTGCCAAGGCCAGTATAATTGGTCGACTTCAGCTCGGTCGCCACCTGCAACTGGGTCTTGTTCAGGCGGGTCTGGATCTCGGTCAGGCGAGACAGATACATCTGGCTGGCACCATAAGAGCCAATACGTGACATGGTCAGCCTCCCTTACCGGATCATCGAGGTGAGAGTTTCGAGCATTTCCTGCATTACGGTAATCACTTTCGCCGATGCGGAATAGGCTTGCTGGTAATCCATCATGGCTGAAATTTCTTCGTCGATATTGACGCCGCTGTAAGAGGCGTTCTGGAACTCCAGCGAATGGTTCAGCTTTGTCTGGTAGTCCAGCTGGTCCTTGGAGTAGGCCGACGAGGTCGCCACCACCGAGATGGTGGCTGCGGCATATTCGGCGAAGCTGTACTTGCCGGCCGAAATGCTGCCGGCGGAATTCATATTAGCCTTGGAGTTCAGGGCTTCGGATAATTGCACGGCGACGGAATTGTCGCCCTCGGACAGGTAATAGCGGCTGAGGTCCGAGTTCCACTGCATGGTTCCGCGGCTGATCTTCTCCGGGCCCAGCTTGATGTCGCTGCGCACGGTCAGGTCCGCTGCGGTGCCATTGCGCGTAGGTTCCAGCCCCAGATCGGTCAGCAGGTTGTTGTTGTTGATGTCGAGGGTGGACGAGGCCCACACCTCGCCGCCTTCGGTCTGGCGGATGCGCAGGCGATAGCCCGAACCCTCGGGGACCACCGAAGCCTGGACGGGCTGGCGCTGCGTCATCTCCAGGGTCTGGCCCAGCGAAAGGGTCGAGCCCGACACGGTGCCGCCGGTCACCGTGACCGATAGCGTCTGGCCGCGCGAGTCGGTCAGGCGCAGGCGGCTGCCGGCGCCGTCCTTGACCACCGAGCCGGTTACCGTGCCCTGGCTGAGCCGCCCGGCGATTTCCTCCAGGGTGTAGGTGCCGGGCACAGTCAGTGTCACCGACACCAGCGAGCCGCTAGCATCCGCGACCGAGATGGTGGCCGGCGTCGTCAGGGTCCAAGACGTGTTGGTCAGCACCGCCGAGTCGTTGGTCTGGCTCTGGCTGTTGATCATTTCGGCGATCTTTTCCAGCGAGGCGCCTCTGGGGATCGACAGCGTGTTGCCCAGCTTGCCGGTCTCGTCGTAAAGCGTCAGATCGCGGTTGGCCGTGGTAGTGAACGAGGATGGCTTGACGGCGCTGTCCTGCATGGACCGATCGCCGGGATTCACATAAAGGTCGTTCAACCCGAAGAAGTTCGAGAAGCCTTTGATGGTCTGATCCATCGCGCCGTCGCCGTTGACGTCGAACGAAATGGTGGCGTCGGTCTGAGTGTCGCCCAGCGTGCTGCTGCCCTGGTCGCGGAAGGCCAGACCGACGGTGGAATCGCCCACATCGACGACCATCTTGCCTTCGGCATTGAGGTTGACCGAGGCATTGGTGTAGCCCTGCGAACGCAGCCACGCCTCCACATGGGCGCTGACCTCGTTGACGGCCCATTGGTCGCGGCTGCCCTTGTTGTCGAAATCCGACAGCGACCGGTTGGTGCCGACGGTGGCTGCCGTGTACGAGCCAGTGAAATCCATCTGCATGATGGCGTTCAAGGTGGTCTGCTTGAGCTGATTGCCGTCCTTGTCGAAGGTGGCGATGACCACATCGTCCGAACCGCCCAATTGCATGGTCTGGCGGACGTTGACCTTCTCGACAACGATCTCCGAGGTGTTGGTCCAGCCCACCACGCGGTAGGTGCCGTTGTTGGCGCTGTCCTCGGCCGAGGCGATGCTGAAGGTCTTGCCCACCCCGAAATTGGCGGCGCTGAACGGCGTGCCGGCAGCGGCGGTGATGGTGGACTGCCAGGGATTGGCGGCACTGGCGGCAAAGGCCAAGCTGGTGTGGGTGGCCGGTGGAATGCTGGTGGTGCCCTGGTAGATCACCGCGCCGGTGTCGGTCGGGTTGGGCACGATGTTGCCTTGCAGCGCGAAGGTGCGCGAGCCCTCGTACCGGCTCGACAGGTTGGGCAGGCTGGTGCCGCGGTTGTGCACCAGGTTCAGCGCGTCGCGCATCTGCCCGGCCATCTCGTCCAGATTGGCCTGCAGGTTGGGGATGGTGCTGTCGCGCATGTCCAGCAACGCACGCAACTTGCCGCCGGTGATCTCGGGGCCGAAATCCTGGGTGCCGCCTTGCACCGTGATGGGATTGAACTGGCCCGAGGCTGCCGCCATCCACGTGTCGGTGGTGGCGCTGGCCGAATAGGACAGTGGCTGTGGCTGGTTGTCGAGCAACATCTGGCCAGAGTTGCTGAAAATAGTGAAGGCGCCATCTGCCCGCTTGAAGTATTGAACGTCGACGTACTTGGCGAGGTCCGTCAGCAGCTGGTCGCGCTTGTCTTCCAGATCGGTAGTGCCGCTGGCGATGGCGGAGTTTTTGACGATCTTCTGGTTCAGGTCGTGGATGTTATTGAGGATATCGTTGATGGTATTCACCGATTCCTCGATCTCGCGGTCGGCCTGAACCCGGAAATCCTGCAGCGAGCCGGTCATGTTCGACAGCTGGTCGGCCACGTCCTGGGCGCTCTGCATGGTCGACCACTGCACGGCGGGCTTGTTGGGCGAGCCCGACAGGGTTTGGAAGGCCGTGAACAGGTCGTTTATCCGGTGGGCCATGGAGGTGGCGTCGCCCACCTCGCCGAACAGGTCGTCGATGCGGGGATAGTAGCTCTGCTCGACTTCCAGCTTGCCGGTGGTGGTCGACTGGCGCCGGATGTCCTTCAGCAGGCCCTCGCTGACCATGCGGGTGACGCTGCCCGTCTGCACGCCAGCGCCATAGCCGGCCAGCACGCGGGACTCCGGGTTCATCACCTTGCGGGTGTAACCCTTGGTGTTCAGGTTCACCACGTTCTGCGAGACGACGTCCAGCCCGCGCTGGGCGGTCGTCAGTCCCGAGAGGGCGGTGTTCAATCCGAGGGTCAGTGACATGATTGGCTCCCCGCCATTCTGGCGTCAGAGGGTCTGGTTGAAGGCCAGCGAGTTACCCTCGCCGGTGGAGTGGCCACCGAAATGGCCACCCGCGCTGTAGGTGACGGTGGAGGCCGTGGAGTTCTTCACCGCCGTCACCACCGCATCCATCAGCATCTGGCAAGCTTCCATCTCCGCCCGGATGCGCCGGGCGTTCTCCTCGACCAGCAGCTTGAGGCGCTGGCCCAGGGCGAGGAGTTCTTCCTTCTGCTCGGGCTCCAGGCTGTCGACCAGCTCGGGCTCGTCGGCCATGGGCGCCACCGACTGTTCGTAGATGCGCGCCAGCGCCGCCTTGTTGTCGGCAAGCTCGCGCACTGTCAGGGGGTCGTGGTTGGCCAGGGCCTCGTTCTCGTATTCCAGCAGGTCGCACAGATGGGTGCAGGCCCACACGATGTCGTCATAGGGAATTGAAGTCGCGGTCACGGCTCAGACCTCCTGCTGCTTGAGCATCACGCGAGACACTTGGTCGGCGAGGCCGATGCCGTTGCCACGGTTGGCGATCATCTTGCCATACTCTTCCATCAGCATCGGGCGAAACATGGCTTCCGCCTGTCCGCCGCCGAACACGCCATCACCTTGCTCGAGACCGGTAAACATATGGTTGAGCATCTGCGTCATGAACATCGCTTCAAACTGCTTGGCGGTGGCGCGCGTCTTCTCGGCGCTGGCGGCACGCACGTCCACCTGCTTGGGCTGTGCGAACTGGGCGCTGGCCGGAAGGGAGAGCTTGTCCATTACAGCACCTCGATATCGGCTTGCAGGGCGCCGGCGGCCTTGATGGTCTGCAGGATGACGATCAGGTCGCGGGGGGTGACGCCCAGGGCGTTCAGGCCGTTGACCAGTTCCTGCAAGGTGACCTCATGCTTCATCACCGCCAGCTTGGAGGGCTGGCCTTCATCCACCTCGATGTTGGTGCGGTCCACGGTGGTGGTCTCGCCGGTGGCCGAGAAGGGCGAGGGCTGCGACACCTGCGGGGTCTCGGTGATGCGGATGGTCAATTGGCCCTGAGCGATGGCGACGGTGCTGATGCGCACGTTCTCGCCCATCACCACGGTACCGGTGGACTGGTCGATGACGATCTTGGCCACCTGGTCGGGCTCGACCTTCAGCTGCTCGATGTCGGTGAGCAGGGCCACCACGTTGCCGCGATGGCTGGGCGGCACGATCATCTGCACCGAACCGGGGTCGCTGGGGCGCGCCACCTCGGCGCCCAGATAGGAATTGACCGCCTGGGCGATACGGCGGGCGGTGGTGAAATCGGGGTTGCGCAGCGTCACCTTGACGCTTTCCATGTGGCTCATCTCGAACGGCAATTCACGTTCAACCATGGCGCCATTGGCGATGCGGCCCTTGGTCGGGATTCCCTTCTGGATCGAGGCAGCGGCGCCCTGGGCCGAATACGAATTGGTGGCGACGCCGCCTTGGCTGACCGCATAAACCTCGCCATCGGCGCCGACCAGCGGGGTGACCAGCAAGGTGCCGCCCTCCACGCTCTTGGCGTCGCCCAGGGCCGAGACCGAGACGTCCAGCTTGGTGCCCTGGCGGGCAAAAGGCGGCAGCACGGCGGTGACCATGACGGCGGCGACGTTCTTGGGCTTCAGCGTCGCGATGGTGCCGCCCTGGCCGCGGATATTGACGCCCAGGCGCTCGAGCATGCCGACCAGCGATTCCTTGGTGAAAGGCGCGTTGGTCAGATCGTCGCCGGTGCCGTTCAGGCCGACCACGATGCCGTAGCCGACCAGCATATTTTCGCGCACGCCCTCGAAGTCGGCGATGTCCTTGATGCGCGAGGCACCCAGCGCAGTCTGCGGCATGCAGGCGATGGTGGCGGCCACCAGCCCGGCGGCGAGCACGAATGCGCGCATCCCGGTGGCGAAGGTGGTTGCTTTGGCTCGGATCATGACGTCCTCGGTGCCCGCGGTAATAAGTTCTGCGCCGACCCCGATGCGAATGCCATGCCAGGTGGCGAAACGGCGGAAAGCCTGGGGTTCGGCCGTTTTAACGCTTGGGAAAGGCGGCAAAAAGCGGTCGTGCCCGGCAAAATGTGCCGCCTTCGGGGCTGGAAAGCGGCAGAAATAAGCGGCTTTCGCGGGCCGGGCGCAGCGGTTAGAATGTGGCCCAACGGTTTTGACACCTGAAGATATCGGGGTCTCATGAAAGTATCCGGTGCCGGTTCGAGTTCCGCCGCATCAGGCGGTGCCCGCCGCGTCGACAAGGGAGGCGGGGCGAAAGGCGAATTCAAGCGCGTCCTGGTCGATTCCATGGACGGCGCCAGCGGGGCTACGGCGACGGAGGCCCCCGCGCCGATCGGCGGCATTGACGCGCTGTTTCTGGTCCAGTCGGTGGATGACCCTACCGAACGCGAAGCCCGCAAGCGTCTGATCCGCCGGGGCGAGGACATTCTCGATCGCCTGGAAGAGATCCGCCTCGGCCTGCTCCTGGGGACCGTGCCCAAGGAGAAGCTGATGGAACTGGCGCAGATGGTGCACGAGCGCCGCGAGAGCTGCCAGGACCCCCGCCTGGGTGCCCTGCTCGATGAGATCGAGCTGCGGGCCGAGGTCGAGATCGCCAAGTTGTCCCGTGGCCTTTAAGGGTGCACGCAAGACTTCTTCCAACGCAGGGATGACACACGCCCCTTGCGGTGCAAGGGACGTCCTCATATATTCCCCCGCAAATTTGGATCGACCCTTACATCGAGGGAACGTATGACCGTCACTCTGCCGCCGGATTACCGTCCGACCGAGGAAGAGCCCTTCATGAACGACCTCATGAAGGAGTACTTCCGCCAGAAGCTGCTGGCTTGGCGTTCCGAGTTGCTGCGGGAATCGGACGAAACCCTGGCCCACCTCCAGGAGGGCGGTCTGCAGGAGCCCGATATCGCCGACCGCGCTTCCGCCGAGACCGACCGCGCGCTCGAGCTGCGGACCCGCGACCGCGAGCGCAAGCTGATTGCCAAGATCGACGCCGCCATCCAGCGCATCCAGGACGGTTCCTACGGCTATTGCGAAGAAACCGGGGAGCCGATCACCATCCGTCGCCTGGAAGCGCGCCCGATCGCGACGCTGTCCATCGAAGCCCAGGAACGCCACGAGCGCCTGGAACGCACGCACCGCGAGGACTGATCGAAAAGGCCCCGCCGGATTTCGGCGGGGCCTTTTTGTTTCCACCATGTCCATCCGCATCACGCTGAACGGCCGCACCTACGACTTCCCCGACGCCCAGGCGGTGGTCACGGTGGGGCGGCATCCGTCGTGCGATGTGGGTTTTCCGCCCGAGTTCACCCAGGTCTCGCGCCATCATCTGGCA
>JAEZFE010000495.1 GCA_023437865.1 Pseudomonadota bacterium
TTCAGTCGCATGCTCTACCAACTGAGCTACCTGGGCACGGACCGTTTTCCGGTCTGTCTCAGCGCCTCGCGGCGAAGAGGAGGCGCTTATATCGGGTTTCCCGGGGGCTGGCAAGGGGGAGTTTCAAAGATTTTTTCATTCCCGCTCCCGCGCCGCCGGACTGTCGGCGGATTCGTCGGTTTCGACGGTGTAAACGCCGCCCAGCCAGCGGTGCAGATCGATGTCGGCGCAGCGCGGAGAACAGAACGGCTTGAGCTTGTCCACGGGCGGCTTGCCGCAGATCGGGCAGGGCTTGTTGGAATTGGCCGGCTTCACCGCTAAGCCTCCTCAATGGCGACGTCGGCGCGGGCACGGGTAGCGTCGGCGCGGATGGCGAGCTTACGGCCCAGGCGGTCTTCCGCCTCGGCCAGGGCGGCGGGGCGGCGGTGCAACGCGGCAGCCACGTCGGGAGCCACAGCCAGCGCCAGGGCCTTGCCGGGACGGTGACGGGCCTCCTTGAGCGCCAGACGCAGCGCCGACAGCGCCACCGCATCGGGGGTCGGGCTGGTGTCGCGTTCCTGCATCAGCTCGGGCAGCGAGGGCCCCTTGCGCTCGCGGGTCATCTCGACCAGGCCGAGCGGCGTCACACCGATCACATGGGTGGCGACCGGATCGCGGGCCACCGCCTGCTTGAGCGCCGAGACCAGTTTGAACAGCGCGCCCTTGCCACCGCCGGTGACGAAATCGATCACGATCTGGCCGGCGATGTTCCTCAGCCGCAGCTGGCGGGCGATGACGCCCACCGCCTGGGTATTGGCCTCGGTGCCGTTGGCGCTGCCGGAATCCACGTCGATGGCGGTCAGCGCCGCCGTCGGTTCGATAGCCACCCTGCCCCCGCATTGCAGCGGCACGATGGTCGCGCAGGCGGCAGCAATCGACTCCTCGACGTCGTAGAGGTCGAACAGCGGGCCATCCTTGTGCAGTTCGACAATGGCGCCGAAGCGCGCACGGGCGGCGGCGTGAAGCTGCGGGTCGTCCACCACCACCCGGGCCACGCCGGGATTGTCCGCCAACAGGCGCAACAGCGGATCGGGTCGATAGATCATCGCCGGGGTCTTGGCCGTGGCGGCACGGCTCTGGATATCGGCCCAGTCGGCACGCAACTGGGCGAGTTCATGTTCCAGCTCGTCCTGGTCGGCGGTGGTGGCATGGGTGCGCACGACAACGCCCTCCCCCTCCTCCATGGCCGGCTCCAGCCACGACACCAGGCGCTCGCGCTTCTCATCGCTGAGCTTGCGCGACACGTTGAGACCTTCGCGGAACGGCGTGTAGGCCAGACAGCGGCCCTGGAGCTGCACCTCGGCGCTCAGCGCGCAGCCCTTGCCGCCCTGGGCGTCGGCCTTGACCTGCACCAGCACCTGGGCACCCTTGGTCAGCCCCTTGCCTTGCAGGAACCCCGGCTTGTCGGCACCGATATCAACGAAGACGGCGCCCAGCTTGGGCGCCACCTCGACCACCCGGCCAAGGATGACCGCGCCGGCCAACAACTCGGGACGCACCAGCACCAGATCGGCGAGCCGGTTGTCACGCACCAGGGCCAGACGCGATTCGCCCGGACCCCAGGAATATAGAATTTCAGTCGCCATAGAGGCCAACGCCTTTCAGAAGCGCGGCGGTCTCGTACAGGCTCAGGCCCACCACGTTGGAATAGGAACCGTTCAGATGGCGCACCAGCGCCCCGGCCAGGCCCTGGATGGCATAGCCGCCAGCCTTGCCGTGCCACTCGCCCGAGGCGATGTAGGCAGCCGTTTCGGCATGATCAATGCGCTTGAACGTCACGATGGTGGTGACGGCGCGGGCGTGGAGCCTGCCCTCGGGCGATAGCAGCGCCAATCCGCCATGAACGCGGTGGCGGCGGCCCGACAGCAGGTCCAGGCAGCGGCGCGCGGTGCGTTCGTCCTCGGCCTTGGGCAGGATGCGGCGGCCACAGGCGACCACGGTGTCGGCGGCCAGGATCCACTTGCCAGGGTGGCGTGCCGCCACGGCGCGGGCCTTTTCCTCTGCCAGACGCTGGGCGTGCGGCAGCGGCAATTCGCCCTGGGCGGGGGTTTCATCCACATCGGCGGGATCGACCGCACCGGGGATCAGGCCGATCTGACGCAGCAGATCGAGCCGGCGGGGAGATGCGGAGGCCAGAACCAGCCCCGGAACCTCGGCGGGGTGTCCCGCCATTACTTGAATCGGAATGTAATGCGTCCCTTGGTCAGGTCATAAGGGGTCATCTCGACATTGACCCGGTCACCCGCCAGCACGCGGATGCGGTTCTTGCGCATTTTGCCCGAAGTGTGGGCCAGGATCTCGACCTCATTGTCGAGCTTCACGCGGAACATCGCATTGGGCAGCAGTTCGGTCACCGTGCCGGAGAACTCGATACCGTCCTCTTTGGCCATTTTCCCTTCCATTCACAGCCGAGCGAGACCGCGCAAATAAGTGCGGGACGATTGACGGAAGGTCAAGGGTTTTCAACGCTCAAGCTGCCCTGACGGACGGGCTATTCACGGGCCATCTGAGGCGTGGGGAAACGGGCGAGGATGTTCTTCATCAGCTGGTCGCGCACCTGACGGTAGGCGTCCAGCCGCGCCTCACGGCTGCCCTCGACCAGGGTGGGATCGAAGGTTGGCCAGAACTCGACCTCGCAGGCATTGGTGCGGGTCAGCTCCACCGCCTTGTGCTGGGCCTCGGGGCTCAGGCTGATGATGACGTCGAAGCTGTCGTCCTCCAGCTCCTCGAAGGTCTTGGGGCGATGGCGGGAGATGTCGATGCCGATCTCGTCCATTACCGAAATGGCGAAAGGATCCACTTCGTCAGTCTTCACCCCCACCGAATCCACGAAGTTGCGGGCGGCGTGATAGCGGCGGAAGATGCCCTCGGCCATGGGCGAGCGGATCGCGTTGTAGGTACAGCAGAACAGAACGGCGGACGGCAGGTCCGGCATCTGCGCTAGCCGCGGATATGCAGTACGCAGATGAGCGTGAACAACCGCCGGGCGGTGTCGAAGTCCACGTCCACCTTGCCCGACAGGCGCTCTTTCAGGAACTCCGACCCCTCGTTGTGCAGGCCGCGCCGGCCCATGTCGATGGCTTCGATCTG
>JAEZFE010000044.1 GCA_023437865.1 Pseudomonadota bacterium
CGACGAAGCTGCGGTCGATCTTCAGCTTGTCCACCGGGAAGCGCTTCAGGTAGTTCAGCGACGAATAGCCGGTGCCGAAATCGTCGATGGAGATGACGGCGCCCATGTTGCGCAATTGCTGCAGAACCTCGATGGTGGCATCGATGTTCTGCATGGCGATGCCTTCGGTGATCTCCAATTGCAGCTGGCCGGCGGGAAAACCGGTCTGATCCAGGATGTCGCCCACCATGCCCAGAAGCTGATGGTGGTGCTTGAACTGGGCGGGCGACAGGTTGACCGCGATCTTGAGCGGCGGCAGGCCCTGACGGGTCCAGTCGCGCCCCTGCAGGCAGGCGCGGTGCAGAATCCAGCGGCCCAAGGGCGCGATCAGATCGGTGCGTTCGGCGATGGGAATGAACTCGGCGGGGCCGACCCAGCCGCGCACCGGATGCTTCCAGCGCAGCAGCGCCTCGCAGCCCACCACCTCGCCGGTCTTGACCTCGACCAGCGGCTGATAGTGCAGTTCCAATTGGTCGGTGCCGAGCGCCAGCCGGAGGTCGCGCTCGATGATCTTGCGCGCCTGGACCTCGGCGTCCATTTCAGCCACGTAGAAATGGTAGTTGTTCCGCCCTTCCGCCTTGGAGCGGAACATGGCGAGGTCGGCATTCTTGAGCAACTGGTCGGCATCGCCGGCATCGCTGGGGTAGAGCGTGATGCCGATGGAGGTGGAGGTCAGCACCTCGTGCTCCTCCAGCCCGAACGGATCGGCCACCGTGGCGATGATGGATTCGGCAACCTGCGTGGCATCCTCAGGCCGCTGCAGATTGGTCAGGATCACGGCGAATTCATCGCCACCCAGCCGCGCCACCGTATCCGTCTCGCGCACGCAGCGCTGCAGGCGCTTGGCGACCGCCTTCAGCAGCAGATCACCCACGTGGTGGCCCAGTGTGTCGTTGATGTCCTTGAACTTGTCGAGGTCGAGGAACATCAGTGCCACCCGGTCGCCCAGGCGCTTCGACTGCAGCAATGCGCTGCGCAGCCGCTCCTGGAACAGCACGCGGTTGGGCAGACCGGTCAGCGCGTCGTGATGGGCCAGATGGTGGATGCGGGCGGCGGCCAGCTTGCGCTCGGTCACGTCGCGCCCCACCAGCACCAGGCCGCGCCGGCTGCCGTCGTCGTTGAACAGCGGGATCTTGACGACGTCAAAGACCTTGGCCCCGCCCTTGGACGACGCGACTTCCTTCTCGTAGCTGATGGCCTGCTTTTCCCGCCACGCCCGCTCATCGGTCTCGATGGTCGACAGCAGCAATTCGCTTTGCTGATGCGACAGCCGCGCGAGTTCGTGCCCGCCGCGCCCTTGGTAATCGATGCCCTTGAGCCCGGCGACGTCCAGGTAAAACTGGTTGGCGACCAGCCAACGCCCCTTCCCGTCCTTGAAGCACACCAGGTCCGGCATGGCATTGATCAGGGTGGTCAGCCATTCCTTCTGCGCGCGCAGCTCCTCCTCGGCCTGCTTGCGCTCGGTGATGTCGTGGGCGATGGCGACGAACAGCCGCTGGCCGCCCAGCTCCATGGCACTGACCGACAATTCTAGCGGGAAGGTGGCGCGGATCTTCCGCAAGCCCATGACCTCGCGGCGCTGGCCCAGCACCGAATCCAGCACCAGCTTGCCATCGGCATCGGCGATTTCCGGCACCAGCACGGCGATGGACTTGCCGACGATCTGATAGGGATCGTACCCGAAGATGCGCTCAGCCGCCGGATTGTAGGTGCCAATGGCGCCGTCCTCGCCGAAAGTGATGATGGCGTCGGCGGTGTTGTCGACGATGGCGCGGTTGTGCAGCTCGGACAGGCGGTAGTTCTCGGCCAGCGCCTCCATGGTACGGGCCTGCTGGCGCAGCAGCGCCTCGCGGTGCGCCATGTTGGTGACATCAAACACCTGCACCAGGCAGGCGCGGCCCTCGGCGGCGGCCACCGGCTTGACCACCACGATCTGGTGCATGGGCTCGGAGCGGCCGGGCACGCGACCTTCATGCACCAACGGGAACAGCTTCTTGTTGAGCGACGAGGACAGCATGGCCGACATGCCGCGCCCGATGGCGTCGCCGACGGCACTGGCGACGCGGGTGCCGTCCAATTGTGGAAAGATGTCGGTGAGCGTGAGCCCCAGCGCAGCTTCGGGCGCGATGCCCGACGCCTTGGTCATCCAAGCATTCCACAGCACCACGCAGCCGTCGCCATCAATCAGCACCAGGCCGATCTCACTGGCATCGGACAGCGCGCGAAACAACTCGTCAGGGCGGATGGAGGCCATGGAGGGATTCAGCCGCCCAGCCGCTCGGCCACGTAGGCGCTTACCGCATCGACGAAATGCCGGGCCGAGATGATATCCATCACGAAAGCCAGGTAGCCGTGGACGTCCTTGGTCATCAACGAAAAGTCCACGTGCAGGAACATGACGATTTCCTCGTCACCGCACTGGGGTTTGCTGCCGGCCAGATCGAGGATACGGGCGCCGCGCCCACGCACATAAGCGGGCAGCGAGCCCTCGACCGGCAGGCCGAGCTGATTGGCCAAGCTACCCAGGCAAGCGTTGAGAATGATGTTGCCAACCTCGAGCAGCGCCTCCTGCTCCAGCTCGGTCAGCTGCTCCAGCGGCACCTCGTCGCCCAGCATGTGGCGCACCAGATCCAGGCTGCGCTTTTCCGGAAAGATGAGCAGGATGTCGCCGTAGAAATGCCCTTCGAAGTGCTGCCGTACGGCCACCGAATCGGCGCCCTGGGTCTCCTCCTCCAGCCGGGTGGCGGCTTGGCTGGGGGTAAGGAAGTCGACGAAGGGCACCGATAGCCGCACCTCGTCCTCGACCAATTGCGACAGCGAGGCCGCCGCATTGCCGATGGCGATGTTCAGCAACTCGGTGACCGCGTCACGCTCATCTTCGCCAATGAAGTCGATCATGGCGCGCCGCCGGCAAGGAAAGCCAACAGCGCATCCTCTCGCACCGGCTTGGTCAGGAAGCCGACCCCCATATTGTCCGCCTGAACGCGGACCGGGTCCTGGATATTGGCCGTCAGCAACGTCAGCGCCAGTTCGGGCCGTGCCGCCTTGATGCGGCGCGCCGCCTCGATGCCGCCCATGCCGGGCATGTTGACATCCATGACCACGAAATCCGGATTGGCGCTCTCGACCATGTCCAACGCCTCCTCGCCGCAGGCGGCCTCGGCCACCTGCCAGCCGGGCAGCTTCACCTCGATGATGCGCTTGGTCATCATCCGGGCAACGCGGCTGTCATCCACCAACAAAACTGTTTTCGGCGCCATCCATCACTCCTGTCGGGGTAGCCCCCCGCTACCGCCCTTGAGCCCGCGCCTCCCCTCTTAGGCCGGCACGGAATCTATGCTTGACGCGCGCAAGCACCGCAAGCGTAAACTCCTCTGTTCCCGGCTTGGCCACGAGGTGCCCCATGGTCTCTCATCACGCCGCCCTGATCTATGTGATGGTCATGGTTTCGGCCGCGGACCGCAACATGACCGACGCCGAACTGCACACCATCGGCGAGATCGTCAGCTTTCTCCCGGTTTTCCGCGATTATGACGCGGGCCTGCTTCCCCAGACCACCATTTCCTGCGCCGAAATGCTGGATGCCGACGACGGCTTCGACCGTGCATTGGAGTTCATCAAGGCGGCCCTGCCACCGCGCCTGCGCGAGACCGCCTACGCGCTGGCCTGCGACGTGGCCGCGTCGGACGGCGAAGCGCATCAGGAAGTGCTGCGCCTGCTGGAGATCATCCGCCACCGCCTGGAGATCGACCGGCTGGCCGCTGCGGCCATCGAGCGCGGTGCCCGTGCCCGTTTCATCCGCCCCGGCCCGGCCACCCATTAGCCGCCCTTGCAATTCGGAGAAGGCGAGGTTACCTTCCCGGCCTCCCATCGCGTCACCGCGATCAGCCGGCGTAGCTCAGTTGGTAGAGCAGGGCTTTCGTAAAGCCAAGGTCGGGGGTTCGAGTCCCTCCGCCGGCACCATTTAAATCAAGCACTTAGCAGGCCTTGGCCGCAACCTTGGACGCGCCGGGGAACCGTAGGGGAACCGCGTGAAGGAAACCCGGGGCAATTCCGGGTAACATCCAGCTTCGCATCTACGAGTTGCCTAGGCATGATGATCGCATCGAACAGCGAGCGATGATCCATCGATACCTGGCAGGCAACAACCGTTCTAAGATTGGCAGGGTTGGAAAATGGACGCCGAAACCCGCAAGGCTCTCCTTCAGGACGTGCGTTATGCGCTGGTAAGCTCGACCCAGGGCCGCCGAAAGATCCTGCGCGATCGGACAAGAAATCCCGCCGGTTTGCCGAGGAGGTGGTGCAGCAACTGGAAATGTCACGCTACAAAATCGAGCGCGGAGAGCCAGTGCGCTATGCCACCAGCGGCGAGGGGCCGCCAGGGCCTCTAAGACCAGAGT
>JAEZFE010000123.1 GCA_023437865.1 Pseudomonadota bacterium
ATCATGGTGTTCTTCCTCGTCATGCCGGCGCTGATCGGCGGCTTCGGCAACTGGTTCGTGCCGCTGATGATCGGCGCCCCCGACATGGCGTTTCCGCGCATGAACAACATCAGCTTCTGGCTGCTGGTGCCGGCCTTCGCCCTGTTGCTGATCTCGGCCGGCACCGGCGCCGGCGCCGGCACGGGTTGGACGCTGTATCCGCCGCTGTCGGTCACCGGTCACCCCGATGCCTCAGTGGACTTCGCCATCCTGGCGCTGCACCTGGCCGGCGTGTCGTCCATCCTTGGCGCCATCAACTTCATCACCACGATCGTCAACATGCGCGCGCCGGGCATGACCTTCCATCGCATGCCGCTCTTCGTGTGGGCCATGTTCGTGACCGCCATCCTGCTGCTGCTGGCGGTGCCCGTGCTGGCCGGCGCGCTGACCATGGTGCTGACCGACCGCAATTTCGGCACCGGCTTCTTCAGCCCGGCCAATGGCGGCGACCCGGTGCTTTACCAGCACCTGTTCTGGTTCTTCGGCCACCCCGAAGTCTACATCATGATTTTGCCGGCCTTCGGCATCATCAGCCACATCATCTCGACGTTCTCGAAGAAGCCGGTGTTCGGCTATATCGGCATGGCCTATGCGATGGTGACCATCGCGGTGGTCGGCTTCGTGGTGTGGGCGCACATCATGTTCACCGTGGGCCTGGACGTCAACACGCGGGCCTATTTCACCGCCGCCACCATGATCATCGCCGTACCCACCGGCATCAAGGTGTTCAGTTGGATCGCCACCATGTGGGGCGGCTCCATCGAGTTCAAGACGCCGATGCTATGGGCGACCGGTTTCGTCTTCCTGTTCACCATGGGCGGCGTCACCGGCGTGGTGCTGGCCAATTCGGCGGTGGATATCGCGCTGCACGATACCTATTACGTGGTCGCCCACTTCCACTACGTGCTGTCCCTAGGCGCGGTCTTCGCCATGTTCGCCGGGTTCTATTACTGGATCGGCAAAATGAGCGGCCACCAGTACCCCGAGACCCTGGGCAAGATTCATTTCTGGATGACCTTCGTCGGCGTCAACATGACCTTCTTCCCCCAGCATTTTCTGGGCGTGGCGGGCATGCCCCGGCGCATTCCGGACTATCCCGACGCCTTCCATGGCTGGAACGTGGTCAGCTCCATCGGCGCCTATATCAGCTTTGCCGCCGCGATCTTCTTCGTCTTCGTGTGCTTCCGCACCTTTGCCGCCGGCCGCAAGGCCGAGGCCAATCCGTGGGGCGCGGGGGCGACCACGCTGGAATGGACGGTCAGCTCGCCGCCTCCGCTGCACAGCTTCGAGACCCTGCCTCGCTTCGGCCAGGCGGCGGAATAGGCCATGGCCAAGCGCCCCAGCAACGCCCGGGTGGTGCTGCTGTCGCTGGCGGCGCTCGCCGTCATGATCGGCATGGTCGCCGCCTCGGTGCCGCTATACCAGCTGTTCTGCCGGGTCACCGGTTACGGCGGCACCCCACAGATTGCCAAGGCCGCCCCCGGCGCGGTCACCGGCCGCCCGATCACGGTGCGCTTCGACGCCTCCGTCGCCAAGGACGTGCCCTGGCGGTTCGAGCCGGTCACCCGCCAGATCAAGACCACCTTGGGCGAGCAGGTGCTGACCGTCTATCGCGCCACCAACACCGGCCCCGAAGCCGTGGTGGGCACCGCCACCTTCAACGTCACGCCTGAGAAGGCCGGGCGCTACTTCAACAAGATCGAGTGTTTCTGCTTCTCGGAGCAGCGGATCGAGCCGGGCCAGAGCATCGACATGCCGGTCACCTTCTTCGTGGACCCCAGCCTCGCCGACGATCCCTATTCCAGCGAGGTCCGCACCATCACGCTGTCGTACACGTTCTTTCGAAAACCCGAAAGGCAGGGACCACCGTCATGAGCAACGGGCACGCGACCACGCCCGGCCACGCGCCGGCACACCCCTACCACCTGGTCAATCCCAGCCCCTGGCCGTTCGTCGGCTCGGTGGCGGCTTTCGTCACCGCCTATGGCGCGGTGACCTATTTCCACGCGCGCGACAAGCCGTGGCTGTTGGTCGCCGGCCTGCTGCTGGTGCTGCTGACCATGGCGCTGTGGTGGCGCGACGTGATCCGCGAGGCCCAGGTCGAGAAGGCCCACACCGAGGTGGTGCGCCACGGCCTGCGCGTCGGCATGGGGCTGTTCATCACCTCGGAGGTGATGTTCTTCGTCGCCTTCTTCTGGGCGTTCTTCAACGCCGCGCTGGGGGTCAATCCGTCGGTCAGCCAATGGCCGCCGGCCAACATCCAGCCCATGCACACCTGGACGCTGCCGTTCATCAACACCCTCATCCTGCTGAGTTCGGGTTTCGCGGTGAACTGGGCTCACCATGCCGTGCGCGAAAATCACCGTGGCAAGATCAAGCTGGGCCTGCTGATCGCTGTCCTGCTCGGCACGATCTTCCTGGGCGTGCAAATTTACGAGTACGGCGAGGCCACTTTCGGCTTCAAGGACGGCGTCTATCCGTCGGTGTTCTACATGGCCACCGGCTTCCACGGCTTCCACGTCTTCGTCGGCGTGTGCTTCCTGGCCGTGTGCCTGCTACGCGCCATGCGCGGCGACTTCACGCCCCGCCACCACGTCGGCTTCGAAGCCGCCGCGTGGTACTGGCACTTCGTCGACGTGGTCTGGCTGTTTCTGTTCGTCTGGGTCTATTGGTGGGGCAATAGCTGATCAGGGAAAGTTGCTGTCCGAGGTGCGCGGCTCGGTCAGGTGCAGATCCCGTTCCGAAACCAGGCAGGCCGCGCCATCACCGCGCGTCCTGCCACCCAACGGCTTGGCGATGGCGTTGACCATGCAGGTCTGCGAGCACGCCTCGGCGCAGATTTCGATCTGGTTGTCCCACTTCTCGGTAGTGCCAAGATCCACATAGCCGTGCATCTTGCGGATGTCGGCCTCGGAATAGAGCCCCGCCACCGCGCGGGGATACTCCGCCAGCATCCAGCTGGTGGAGATGTCCGAACAGCCGCAATTGGCGACCAGCCCCATGAACCGCCCGATCCGGTTGGCCGAAGCCGGCTGATCCGGCGGCGGCAGAGCGCAGGCGGAGAGTACGGCGGCGAGCAGGACGGTGACGCGCTTCATGCCGTCAATATGGGCAGTTTTGCCGCCCGCAAGGCCCCAATTTCGGCGAACGGTAGGTGCCACACGTCCGGCACTTGACCAGATCGTGCACGCTTTCGCCATTGTCCACCGGCTGGAAGCGCGGCTTTTCCGCCTCGCGCTGCTCCTTGCGGGCGCGCAATTCGGCGACCCGGCCCAGGTATTTGAACCCGAACCAGATAATGGCGACGAGGACGATGGTGAGGAGGATCTTGACGAACATGGGGGCGGAGTTTGGACCGCAGCCCGCAGGCGGTCAATGGGCTAGAGCCCCCAGCGCCCCCAGGCCATCCGCTCCTCGATGGCAGCCATCAAATCGGGGGCAAGATT
Organism: Pseudomonadota bacterium; assembly: GCA_023437865.1. Lineage (GTDB taxonomy): Bacteria > Pseudomonadota > Alphaproteobacteria > Rhodospirillales > Magnetospirillaceae > Magnetospirillum. The sequence continues at coordinate 3,486 of JAEZFE010000123.1, forward strand.
GGACGGCAGGCCCAGCCAGCGGCGCCAGCCGCCGCGCCGGGCGCCCACCAGCCGCAGCCGCACCTTCTCGCCATAGCGGGCCCGCATGATCGAGCGGATATCGCCCAAGGAATCCACCAGCCCGTTCGCCACCGCTTGCCGCCCGGTCCAGATATCGCCGTTGAACAGGGCGGCCTCGTCGCCCACCAACTTGCCGGCACGGCGGGTACGCACCCAATCCTTGAAGCCGTCATGAATGTCGGCCTGCAACGCCTCCAGCCGGGCGATATCTTCGGCTTTCTCGGGCAGGAACGGGTCGAGCAGGCGCTTGCGCTCGCCCTGGGTGTGGACGCGGCGCTCGATGCCGAGGCGGGCGATGGCCTCGGTGAAGCCGAAACCGGCGGAAACCACGCCGATGGAGCCAACAATGGAGCTGGGATCGGCGATAATCTCGTCCGCCGCCGCCGCCAGCCAATCACCGCCCGACGCCGCCACGTCCTCGACGAAGGCAATGACGGGGACGCGCTTTTCTTCGGCGTGCTGGCGGATGCGTTGGCCGATCAGCGACGATTGCACCGGCGAGCCGCCCGGCGAATTGATCACCAGCGCCACCGCCGCCAGCCGCTTGGGTGCGAACGCCGCCTTCAGCACCCCGGCCTGGTTGGCGAGGTTGATGCCGCCGCGCACCATGCCTCCGCCGGCGGCGATCAGCCCGCTCATCCGCACCACGCTGACCAGCGGCGGCGGGTTGGTGACGCGTTCAATCAGGCTGGCGAAGGTGTCGGCGATATCCATGCCCCAGACATAGCGCACTCGAAGGATTTGGCAAGCTAGCCGAAATAGGCTGATGGCGGGCAGCCCAGCGCCTTGCGGAACATGGCGGAGAACGCACTGGGGCTATCATAGCCCAGGTCCAGCGCCACGTTCAGCACCGGCTCGCCGCGCGCCAGCCGGGCCAGCGCCTCGATCAGCCGCATCTGCTGGCGCCAGCGGCCAAAGCTCATGCCTACGGAAGACACGAAGGCGCGGGCGGCGCTGCGCTCGCTCAGCCCCGCCCACCGCGCCCAGTCAGCCAGAGGGCGCGCATCCGCCGGGTCGGCCTGCAACGCATGACAGATGCGGGCGATGCGTGGCTCGACCGGCATGGGCAGGTGCAGCGGCTGGACTTCGAGGAAGCGGATTTCCTCCACCGCCAGTTCCAGCACCTGCAGGTCGCGCGGCGTCGGCGCTGCCTGATCCACCGCCAGCGCCGCCAAGATCAACTCGCGCAGCAGGGCCGAAACGGCCACCACCAGGCATTCAGCCGGCAGGTGGGCGGCACGATCGGGGGCGATGAACAGCGTGCGCATGCGCACCGCTCCCGCCATGGCGATCCAGTGTTCCACCCCGGCGGGCACCCAGACGCCGCGCGTTGGCGGAACCACCCAGGTGCCGTGATCGGTGCACACCGTCATCGCCCCCGATACCGCGTGGATCAATTGCGCGCGGTCGTGGGAGTGACGCTCGACCCGAGTGCCGTCGGCATAATCGATCGCGCAGGCGAGCACCGGCAGCCGCGCACGCTCGATGCGGTCGAAAATGTCCGAATCACGACGATCCATGGCGCAACACCGCGCGACTGCCAAACCCACCCTCTCATAGCATGGCATTCCGCTTAATCAATAGGAGCATGCAGCCATGTCCCCCAGCCGGCGACGATTGGTCGCCTTTCTGAACGTGGGTCACGCATTGGACCATCTGGTCATGCTGATCCTTCCCACCGTGGCCCTGGCGCTGACCAGCCAGTTCGCGCTGGGCTACGGCGAGGTGCTGGCGCTGTCGCTGGGCGGCTTCATCGCCTTCGGCGCCGGCGCCCTGCCCGCCGGCTGGCTGGGCGACCGCTGGAGCCGCCATGCCATGATGGTGGTGTTCTTCATCGGCACCGGCCTCGCCACCATGGCCTGCGCCCTGGCCGATGGTCCGCTGGCATTGGCGGCAGGCCTGACCGCAATCGGCCTGTTCGGCTCCATCTACCACCCCATCGGCAACGCCATGCTGGTGACCACCCGCGAGGGCATGGGGCGCACCCTGGGCGTGAACGGCCTGTGGGGCAATATGGGACTGGCGTCGGCGGCGTTGCTGGCCGGCGGCCTGATGCAGGTGTGGGGATGGCGGGCCGCCTTCCTGGTGCCGGGCGCCCTGATAGTGGCGGTGGGCATCGCCTATGCCTTACTGGTCCGCGACCCCGGCCCGGCCAGCCCGGCGCCGGCCCGTCACGGCATCGCCACCCGCGCCGACATGGTGCGGCTGTTCGCGGTGCTGATGGCTTCGACCGCCATCGGTGGCCTGATCTTCAACGCCGCGGTGATCTCCATGCCCAAGCTCGTCCAGGAGCGCCTGCCCGACCTCGCCGATTCGGCGGCGGGCATCGGCGGCGTGGTCTCGGCCATCTATGCCCTGGCGGCGGTAGCCCAGTTGGTGACCGGCCCGCTGATCGACCGCTTCAGCCTGCGCCGGGTGTTGTTCACCGTAGTGGCCGCCCAGCCGCCGCTGCTGTTGGCCGCCGGCTTCACCATGGGATGGGGCATGGCCGCCGTGGTGACCGCCGCGCTGTTCGCGGTGTTCGGCCAGATCCCGGTCAACGAGGCCATGGTGGGCCGCTACGTCTCGGACGGGTGGCGGTCGCGGGTCTACGCCCTGCGCTATCTGGTGTCGTTCGGCGCCAGCGCGGTGGCCATTCCGCTGGTGGGCTTCCTGCACGCCAAAGGCGGCTTCACCGAACTGTTCATCGTTCTGGCCGGAGCGGCGCTGGCCATGGCGGCAGTGGTGCTGGCCTTTCCCGCCGAACGGCCGATCGAAGCCGAAGTGGCGCCCTAAAAGAGCGCCCCGACGCGCCGCAGAACGTCGTCGGCCTGATCGGTATAGGTGCCGTCCGGATGGTGCAGCAGCAGGCCGGGCAGCACCTCCAGCGGCGTCTTGGCATCCTTGCGG
>JAEZFE010000189.1 GCA_023437865.1 Pseudomonadota bacterium
ATCGATGAAGGCTTCGTTGTTCTTGTTGTTCTTGAAGCTCTGCCACTCGGCCTCGTTGGAATGAGCCAGCACGATGCCCTGGAACGGCATGGCGCCGATATTCTCCGAGCCCGCGTAATTGCCCTCCTGCGTCGCCGTCAGCAGCGGATGCAGCATCTTGATCGGCGCCTTGAACATCTCGACGAATTCCAGCAACCCCTGGCTGCAGCGGTTGAGCCCGCCCGAATAGGAATAGGCGTCAGGATCGTTCTGGCTGAACATCTCGAGCTTACGGATGTCGATCTTGCCCACCAGCGTCGAGATGTCCTGGTTGTTCTCGTCGCCCGGCTCGCATTTGGCCACGGCAATCTGCTTGAGGCGCGACGGGAACACCTTGACCACGCGGAAGCGCGAGATGTCGCCGCCGAATTCCTCCAGACGCTTGACCGCCCACGGGCTCATCAAACTGGGCAGGCGGCGGCGCGGAATGCCGTACTTGTCTTCCAGCACGTCGCCCATCTGGTCGGCGTCAAACAGGCCCAACGGGCTTTCGAACAGCGGCGACAATTCCTTGCCGGCCTTGAGCGCGTAGATCGGGTGGCGCTCCATCAGCGCCTTCAACCGCTCGGCCAGCGACGACTTGCCGCCGCCCACCGGCCCCAGCAGATAGAGGATCTGCTTGCGCTCCTCCAGCCCCTGGGCGGCATGGCGGAAATAGCCGACGATGCGCTCGATGGTCTCTTCCATGCCGAAGAAATCAGCGAAGGCGGGATAGACCTTGATGGTGCGGTTCATGAAGACCCGCGACAGGCGCGCATCCTTGGCGGTGTCGATGATCTCGGGCTCGCCGATGGCCGCGATCATGCGCTCGGCGGCCGAGGCGTACATCATGGGATCCTCGCGGCACCCTTCCAGGTACTCAAGGAGCGTCATCTCGACGTCCTTGCGACCCTCGTAGGTGCGCGCGTATCGGGTGAAGATATCGTCGGCGTACATCGCTCACTCCATCCAGAGGGCCGTAGCGGGCCACAAGGCCGTCGCCGGCCGCGGCGTCCAGGAAGACCGCATCCATCCGGCCCGGGACGGCCGATGCGCCGTCGCGCAACCGCCCCTCATACTCAGATGTTCACGGTCGGCGCCCAATTCATCGGGCGGCACCAATGTTTCCGTGCGGACAGTCCACCCGCCCGATGCCGCTCCGGTTTGGGGGAAGGCCGGAGCGTAGATCGATGCCGTCCGCCAGAGCGCCCCAATATGCCCTTGGGGGGATGGGCATCGCGGGGGCACCGCCATCTGGCCGTTCATTGGTCTATTGCGCCTTGGTTTCATTGTTACCTTTTGGTGCGGGCTATGCGGTTGCGCGTTCCCTGCCGGTGCGACCTCGCCGCCTCGCCGTGCAGGACCGGCGCGATGCGGCAGGGCGGAGATCCCGGCGCAGCCCCAGCCTGCCCGCCATCCCCGTGGGGACGACGATGTCCGCAAGCCGCGGTGCCACCGGCGCATGGGAGTTTGCAATCCAATCTCATGACCGCCCCTGAATTCTTGATGTTGGGCCGGCATCCACGGGAAACAACCCGCCTTCCGCGCGCCGCCGCTTTCCTCCCTAGCCCTTTGGAGATAGGCTGCACGCCGGGTTTCCCAGGGGGAACGGGATGAGTTTGAGTGTGCTCCTGGCCGAACGTGCGGCAGCATCACGGCCGATCCGCGTAGGCCTTGTGGGTGCCGGCAAGTTCGGCACCATGTTCCTGGCCCAGGCGCGGCATATGGCCGGGTTGCATGTGGCGGCGCTGGCCGATGCCGACCAGGAGCGCGGCCCCACCGCCCTGGCACTGGCCCATTGGCCGCCGCTCAAAGCCATTGCCCGCTCGCTGCCCGACGCCCTGACCTCGGGCGGCACCTGGGTCACCACCGAGCCGCTGGCCCTGACCGAGACCAACGGCCTGGACGTGCTGGTCGAAGCCACCGGCGAGGCGGCCGAGGGCGTACGCCTCGCCCTGTCCGCCATAGACCGGGGCATCCATGTGGTCATGGTCAACCTGGCCGCCGACGCGCTGGCCGGCCCCCTCCTGGCCCAACGGGCCCGCGAAAAGGGCGTGGTCTATTCCTTCGCCTATGGCGATCAGCCGGCGCTGATCTGCGAATTGATCGATTGGGCCCGCACCGCCGGCTTCGAGATCGCCGCCGCCGGCAAGGGCGCCCGCTGGCTGCCAGGCCATCAGACCACCACGCCCGAGACGGTGTGGCGGCACTGGAACGTCACGCCGGAGCGTGCCCGCGCCGCCGGCTGGAGTGCGCGGGTATTCACCTCGCTGGTGGACGGCACCCGCTCGGCACTGGAACTGGCCGGCGTGTGCAACGCCACTGGCCTGACACCCCCTGCCGCCGGCCTGCAATCGCCGCCCTGCGGCGCCCATGACCTGCCGCGCATCTTCAAGCCGAAATGGGATGGCGGCCGCATGGAGGCCATGGGCCAGGTGGACGTGGTGTCATCGCTGGAGCGTGATGGCCGCAACGTCGCCAATGACCTGCGCGGCGGCTCGTTCATCACCTTCCGGACCCCAGCCCATTACTCGTCGCTGTGTTTCGGCGAACTGGACCTGACCACCGACGACAGCGGCGAGTACGCCGCCCGCTGGCGCACCCACCAGATGCTGGGACTGGAAGCCGGCATCTCGGTAGCCTCGGTCGCACTGTATGGCAAGCCCACCGGTAGCCCACGGCATTTCATCGCCGATGTGGTGGCGATCGCCAAGACCGACCTGGCCGCCGGCACCCAGCTCGACGGCATCGGCGGCTTCACCCTGTGGGGCAAGCTGGTGCCGGCCCAGGAATCCCGCGACAATGGCTGGCTGCCGGTAGGTTTGGCGGCGGGCGCTGCTCTCGTTCGTCCGGTGGCCGCCGGCGAGACGCTGGCCTGGGCCGACATCGCGCCGCCGGCCTGCCACGATATGGTGGCGTTGCGCCGCGAGATGGAGCAGATGGCCCGCTGAGCGCGCTACCTATATTCATCCAGGACAATTCTCGCCGGAGTACTCCATGGCCCTCACGCCGACCTTTGCCCTGCCGCCCAGCTTTCTCGGCACCGTCAGCCGTGATCCCAAGGCCCGCTTCACCGTGGCCGGCGCGCCCTTCGACCTGGGGACCACCAACCGCCCCGGCGCCCGGCTGGCCCCCAATGCCATCCGTGCCGCCAGCCGCATGCTGGTGGACGGCGAGAACCCGGCCAATTGGCGCGATCCTTCGGCCATGGGCGTGGCCGATGTGGGCGATTTCGCCATCGCGCTCGGCGACATCCCGGCCTCACTGGAGCTGATCGAGCAGCAGGCCGCAGCCTTCAGCCACCTGATCACCCTGGGCGGCGACCATACGGTCACCCTGCCCTTGCTGCGCGCCCTGACCAAGCGCCTGGGCGGCCCGGTGGGGCTGGTGCATTTTGACGCCCATGTCGACACCTGGCCCGATAATTTCGGCCAAAGCCTGGCCCATGGCTCCGTCCTCTGGCACGTGCTGGAGGAAGGCTTGGTGGACCCCGCCCGCATGGTACAGATCGGCATCCGCAGTCCGGTTCAGCGCGCCATCCACGATTGGGCCCCTGCCAAAGGCGTCACCGTCATCACCGCCGAGGAGGTCCATCTGTCCTCGCCCGCCGCCGTCGCCGAGCGGATCAAGAGCATCGTCGGCACCGATAGGACCTACCTGTCCTTCGACATCGACGCCCTCGACCCGGCCTGCGCGCCGGGCACCGGCACCCCCGAGGTGGGCGGCCTGTTCACCTGGCAGACCATGGGCATCCTCAAGCGCCTGGGCGGCATCAACTTCGTCGGCATGGATGTGGTTGAGGTGGCGCCGCCCTTCGACCATGCGGAGGTCACGGCGCTGGCTGCCGCCTCGGTGGCCTGGGCCTATCTGTCGCTGATGGAGTGAGCATGAACAATAAAGGGGCAAGGCCCCGCCGGTTAATCCCCTGCTAACCCTGCCCGGCCTAACCATGCCGCACGCAAGCGGGACGCCATGTTCCGTTGCTTGGACGGGTGCGGCGGAACGGGTGCCAATGGCGCTTGATTGGCGTGGAAGGTCAGCGTATAT
>JAEZFE010000419.1 GCA_023437865.1 Pseudomonadota bacterium
GCGCAAGCCATCCTGGACGAGGCGCGCAAATTGGTGGCCCAGGGCGTGGTCGAGATCTCGCTGTTGGGCCAGAACGTCAACGCCTGGCATGGCGACACGCCCGACGGCAAGGCCTGGAGCTTCGGCCGGCTGATCCGCGAACTGGCCGACATCGATGGGCTGGAGCGCCTGCGCTACACCACCTCGCACCCCAAGGACATGGACGACGAACTGATCGCCGCCCATGCCGGGGTGGACAAGCTGATGCCGTTCCTGCACTTGCCGGTGCAATCGGGATCGAACCGCATTCTCGACGCCATGAACCGCAAGCACGACCGCGCGTTCTATCTGAAGCTGGTGGAGCGCCTGAAGGCGGCCAAGCCCAATCTGGCGCTGGCCTCGGATTTCATCGTCGGCTTCCCTGGCGAAACCGACGCGGACTTCGCCGACACCATGGATCTGGTGCGCCATGTGGGTTTCGTGAACACCTATTCGTTCAAGTACTCGTCGCGGCCCGGCACACCGGCGGCTGGCATGCCCAACCAGGTGGACGAGGCGGTGAAAGATGCCCGCCTGGCCGAGTTGCAGACCCTGCTGTGGGACCAGACCCGGCGCTTCAACGAGAACTCGCTGGGCCAGGTCATGGCCGTGCTGCTGGATCGCCCGGGCCGCTATCCCGGCCAGCTGGTGGGCCGCTCGCCGTTCATGCAGCCGGTCCACGTCGATAATGTCGGTGACCGCCTGGGCCAAGTGGTGCAGGTGCGCATCACCGAACTGCACCCCAATTCCCTGGCCGGTGTGGCCACGGACCCCGAGAGGATATGCGCTTGAGCGAGACGTCAGTGCCGCAAAGCACGCTTCTTCGCGAATTCCAGGACAACGCCCTGGCCCAAGTGTTGTTCGGCCCCCATAACGTGAACCTCGAGCGTATCGAGCACCGTCTCGGTGTGGCACTGAACGCGCGCGGCAACGCAGTCGCCATCTCGGGCGCGCCCGAAAGCACGGAGGATGCCGGGCTGGTGCTGGATTCGCTCTACGACCTTGCCCGCCGCCAAGGCCATTTGGAGACCGCCGACATCGATGCAGCCATCCGCATGACCCACCACGCCGCCGCCGACGCGCCTGACGATCTGGTGCTGCGTACCCGCAAGCGCCACATTGCGCCGCGCACGCCGACCCAGTCCGAGTACCTGTCGGCGCTGCAGAAGAACGCGCTGGTGTTCGGCCTGGGCCCCGCCGGCACCGGCAAGACCTATCTGGCGGTGGCCAAGGCGGTGTCGATGATGCTGTCTGGCGAGGTGGACCGCCTGATCCTGTCGCGCCCCGCCGTCGAGGCGGGAGAGCGCCTGGGCTTCCTGCCCGGCGACCTGAAGGAGAAGGTGGACCCCTATCTGCGCCCGCTTTACGACGCGCTGTACGACATGCTGCCCGGCGATCAGGTGGTCAAGAAGCTGACCGCCGGTGAGATCGAGGTGGCGCCGCTGGCCTTCATGCGTGGCCGCACCCTGGCCAACTCGTTCATCATCCTCGACGAGGCGCAGAACACCACCTCGGTGCAGATGAAGATGTTCCTGACCCGTATGGGCGAGGGATCGCGCATGGTGGTGACTGGCGACATGAGCCAGATCGACCTGCCCGGCGGCGTCCGCTCGGGCCTGCGCGACGCCATCGAGATCCTGGACGGCATGGACGGCGTATCGTTCGTCAACTTCACCGACCGCGACGTGGTGCGCCACGATCTGGTGACCCGCATCGTGCGCGCCTACGACAAGGCCGAGCGCGCCAAGAAAGCCCCCGGAGAGACTGGAACCCCGCGATGAACGCCGCCATTGATGTGGCCGTCGAGTGCCCGGCCTGGGCCGAGGCCGTGGCCGATGTGGAGGCTCTGGTAGTGCGCGTTGCCGAGGCGGCGCTGGAGCATTCCGAGTGCGACCTGGGCACCGGCCCGGTCGAGGTGAGCCTGGTGCTGGCCGATGATGCCACCGTCCAGGGCCTGAACCGCGACTGGCGCGGCAAGGACAAGCCGACCAACGTGCTGAGCTTTGCCGCGCTGGACGACGAGGACGCCCCTCAGGTCGATGGCGCGCCGCTGTTGCTGGGCGACGTCATTCTGGCCTTCGAAACCTGCCGGGCGGAAGCCGAGGAGCAGGGCAAACCTTTGACCGATCACCTATCCCATCTGGTGGTGCACGGTGTTTTGCACCTTTTGGGTTATGATCACGAGGAAGACGAGACCGAGGCTGAGGAGATGGAGCGGTTAGAGGCCGCCATCCTCGCCCGTTTCGGCATCGCCGACCCCTATCTGCCGTCGGAAGACGGCGACATCGCCGAAGGAGGGCGATGAGGACCATGAGCGAACCCCATAGTCCCCCGCCCCGCGAAGCCGGGGCAATCCAACTGAAATCTCCCCGCGCCGCCGGGGCAAACACTGTGCGCCTGGCCCGCGAGAACGGGGCCTCCTCCAGCGATGAAACCCTCATCGACACCATCCGCGGCTGGATGCGCACCCTGCGCCGCCAGCGGGGAAGCGAGACGGTGCGCGAAGCCCTGGAGGAACTGATCGAGGACCGCGACGACGCGGGCATCCCCATCGACGAGCAGGAACGCGTCCTGCTCGGCAACATCCTTCACCTGCGCGAACGTTCGGCCTACGACGTCATGGTGCCGCGCGCCGACATCGTCGGCGTCGATGCCGACACCAAGCTCGACGAGCTGATCGAGCTGTTCACCAAATGCGGACATTCCCGCCTGCCGGTCTATCGCGGGCGGCTGGACGACGTGATCGGCATGGTCCACATCAAGGACGTGCTGGCCGCCAGCCGGCTGGACAAGCCGTTCCAACTGAGCCGGATCGTGCGCCGGGTGCTGTTCGTCAGCCCCAGCATGCGGGTGATGGACATGCTGCTGGAGATGCGGCTGAAACGCACCCATATGGCATTGGTGGTGGACGAATACGGCGGCATCGACGGCCTGGTCACCATCGAGGATCTGGTCGAGCAGATCGTCGGCGAGATCGAGGACGAGCACGACCGCGCGGTGGAGCCCGACATGGTGGTCCGCCCGGACGGCGTGATCGAGGCTGACGCCCGCACCCCCATCGAGGAGTTCGAAGGCGTGGTCGGCCAGATGCTGACCGAGGAAGAACGCGAAGACGTGGATACGTTGGGCGGCTTGGTCTTCTTCATCGCCGGGCGGGTGCCCTCGCGCGGCGAGCTGATCGCCCATCCCTCGGGCCTGGAGTTCGAGGTGGTGGACGCCGACCCGCGCCGTATCAAATGGCTGCGCGTGCGCAAGGTTTCCCCGCAGCCCGAAGCCGAGACCGCTTGATGCCCCAGGCTTCGCTGGTCCTCGGCCGCACCTCGCCGGGCGGGACGGGGTGGTTTGGCGCGTGCGCCGCCCGCATTGCCGCGCTGACCGGCTGGCGCCGGCGCGGCGTCGGCTTCACGTTGGGGGCCATCGGCGCCCTGGCTTTGCCGCCGGTCGGGCTGGTGCCGATACTGCTGATCGCCATTCCCGGCCTGATCTGGCTGCTGGATGGCAGCGCCAACCGCCGCGCCGCCTTCGGCGCCGGCTGGTGGTGGGGTCTGGGCTGGTTCACAATCGGCCTGTACTGGATCGCCAATGCCCTGCTGATCGAGCCCGATAAGTTCGGCTGGATGATCCCGTTCGCCACCGTGGGCCTGTCGGCGGTGGTCGCGGCCTTCATCGGCTTTTCCACCTGGGCGGCGCGCCTGACCGGTATCACCGGGCCGGGCCGCATTCTTGTGCTGGCCGGCACCTGGACGGTGGGCGAGTGGCTGCGTGAATGGGTGCTGACCGGCTTCCCCTGGAATCCCTTGGGCTCGGTGTGGGACGCCGCCGCCCCGGTGCTGCAGTTGGGTGCCTTCATCGGCGTATTCGGCCTGTCGCTGTTCACCCTACTGGTCTTCGGCCTGCCCGCCCTGTGGGCTGATTTGGCGCCCCGGCGCCTCCGCATCGCCGCCCTCGCCGCCTCTGCCGCGCTGCTGGCCGGCGCCTTTGCCGGCGGGTTCATCCGGCTGTCCGCCGGCCCCGCCGAACCGGTGCCCGGCATCCATCTGCGCCTGGTCCAGGCAGCCATCGATCAGAGCCACAAATGGCGCGACGACCTGCGCGAGGCCCATCTGCTGTCCTATCTGGAGCTCAGCCGCTCGGCCGGCTGGGAGCAGACGACGCATGTGATCTGGCCCGAGACCGCCGCCCCCTACCTGCTGGATCAGGACGACCGTCACCGTGCCCTGGTGGCCTCGGTCGCGCCGCCCGGCGGCATGGTCATCACCGGCGCACCGCGCGTGACCCCGCCGGGCGTCCAGCCGTTGCAGGTCTGGAATAGCCTGATGGCCATCGACGGTGCCGCCCTCATCCAAGGCCTCTACGATAAGGTCCATCTGGTGCCGTTCGGTGAGTACGTGCCGCTGCGCGCCGCCCTGCCGGTGCAGCTGAACATCGGCGGCACCGATTTCTCGTCCGGCGAAGGGTTACGCACCCTGAGGCTGCCCGGCCTGCCGGCGGTGTCGCCATTAATTTGTTACGAGGCGATTTTTCCCGCCGAGGTTGTTGGTCGCGACCAGCCGCGTCCCTCCTGGCTGCTCACCATCACCAATGACGCCTGGTTCGGCTATTCCGCCGGCCCCTATCAGCACCTTGCTGCGGGCCGCATGCGCGCCATCGAGGAGGGCCTGCCGCTGGTCCGCGCCGCCAATACCGGCATTTCCGCCGTTTATGATGGAATGGGCCGGGAATGGGCGCGCCTGGAGCTTGGTCGCCGAGGGGTTGTAGATTCCGGCCTCCCCCGCGAGCTGCCGCCGACCCTGTTTTCACGTCTTGGAAATGGCGCACCGCTTGGGCTTGCGGTGTTCTGCGGGCTGCTGGGC
>JAEZFE010000522.1 GCA_023437865.1 Pseudomonadota bacterium
TGGTCCGGCCCACCCGGGAATAGGCCAGGAGGTCGGTGATCAGCGCATCCATGCGGCGCACGCCGTCGCGAATGAAGTCCATGAACTCGCGGGTTTCCGCATCCAGCTTGTCCTCGAGGATCTCGTCGATCAAGGTGACATAAGAGCGCACGGTCCGCAGGGGCTGCCGCAGATCGTGCGATGCCACATACGCGAATTGCTCCAGTTCCTCGTTGGAGCGGCTTAGTTCCAGCACCAAAGCGTCCAGCTTCTGCTCCAGCCGCTTACGGGCGGTGATATCCTGAAACGTCACGTCCATACGCACGATCTGTCCGTAGATATCGCGCGCCACTTCAGCACGGAACTGACCGACACCCTCACCGTCGGCATGGTTGAAGCGCACATCCTCGACCACCCGGCCTGTACCGCCCCCGAGCGCTTGGTCAAGCGCGGTGGACAGGCGAGCGGCATCTTCAGCGTGGAGGCGGCGCAGGAAGGCGGTGCGACTGGGCTCCACCTCGCCGGGCACCAGGCCCAGCAGAGCGTGGAACTGGTCTGACCACAGGTGCTTGCCCGTGCCCTCATCCCAAGTGGCACTGCCCACCTGGGCCACGCGTTCGGCATTGGACAACAGCGTCTGGCTGCGCCGCTCCAGATCCTGATAGGCGGTGTCCAGCCGTCCGACCATGCCGGCGAAGGCGGCGCCCAGACACGCGATCTCATCATCGCCCTCCAGCAGGAAGGCGCGGCGGTCATCGGCACCGGGCACGAACGAGGTGGCCGCCTGGGACAGCCGAGAGAGCGCGCGGGTCAGCCGTTGCGCAAGCAGGGCGCTGAAAACCACCACCAGCAGCGTGCTGGCAGCGCCAATGGCGAGGAAGGTGGTGGTCAGACGGGCGAGTGAATTATCCAGCGCCTGCTGCTCGGCGCCGACGCGGATGGTCATGCGAATGGCGGACAACGACGGGTCCAGCGGCACCGCCTTTTCCGCCACCAACGGGTTCAGGTCGGCTTCGATGCCGTTACCAAGCGGCACCGCAAAGACATGGCCATCCGCCTCGATCCGCAATTCGCCGGCCATGCTTTCCGTCTTGCCGACGACCCTGCGCGCCAGCTCGGCGATGGACATGCGCCAGACCAGTGCGCCTTCCGCCGTGCCGGTATTGGCGTAGATGACTGGCTCGGCCACGTTGAGCATGGCGCCGTCCGGACCAGCCGTCACCACGACGCGCGGCCGGGCGGCAGCAACCGACTGGGCTACCCAGGGATCGCCTTCGCGCCTGCCTGCTCCCACGGCACCCACCAGCGGCCGCCCGAGGAAATCGGCAACCACCAAGCTGATGCGCAGGCCGTTGACTTCGGCCATGTCAGCGAGCAGCGGCTGGAGATAGGTCTCGCGTCCGACACTGTCGACCAAGGCATTGGCGACGACCGCGTTGGCCGCCAGCGTGCGGAAATTGGCGGCCACGCCCTCGACGAGGTCGGCCACCTTCTCGGCCCGGGCCGAGGCCTCCATGGCAAGCAGGGCATTGACCTGGCTGCGGATCAACTGGGCGGTGACCAGCCAGGCGCCAACCCCCATCAACAGCACGAAAAACAGCGCCAGTCCCGAGGCGGCGATGGCAACGCGGGTGGCCAGGCGCCCGCGGATGCGGGTGATCATCGGGCGGCTCCGGGCGCCGGCAATGGCACGATGACGCCGTCGGCGCGGAAAACAGCCATGAACACGTTCTCGGGCCCCAGCGCTTCATGGTCGTTGGGACCGAAGGGCTGCACATAGCGGCGGATCACCCCCTCATGCTCGCGCAGACGCTCCAGCGCGGCACGCACTTGGGAGCGGTCGGTGGAACCGGCGGCGTCGATGGCACGGGCCAGCAGATGGGTCAGATCGTAGGCATGGGCCACGCCCACCGGCGAGATGATGTTCTCGGGCTCGATGGGGCCGAAAAAATGCCGCCATTGCTGAAGGAAGTGGGCCAGCCGGCGGGGCTCCGCCGTCAGAAAGCTGAATGTCTGCACCACCGAGAGGTCGAGCACCCCCAATGCACCGCCTGCGGCCTGGGTCAAGGCACCACCCGTGACCCCCCAGTGGAGGATTAGCGGCAAACGCTGCTCCTTGGGAAGAGACAGCATCTCACGCATCAGCGTGCCGCCTTCGCTGTCGTTGGCGACAAAAAGAATGGCCTGGGCGCCCTGTTGCAGCAGGTCGAGGTAGGGCCGCATCAGGCTCTTGTCGCCCCAATTGTACCAAGCCGTGCCCACCACCGCCGGCACCCCGGCACCGGTGGTGCGTTCGATGGCGGCCTTGCTGGAGCGGCCCCACGAAGTGTTGGGCAGCAGCACGCCCACCCGCCGGGTTCCCTTGGCCCAAGCGTGGCGCATCATGGCCGGCAACGCCCAACGGTCGGCCAGCGACAGGCGGAAGATGTAATTGGGGGTGAACCCACTATCGACAATGCTGTCGGCGGACGCCCAGGGATCGAGCAGGATCAGGCCGAGCTGGTGGACCAGAGCGATGTCCTCGATGACCACCGGGCGGTAG
>JAEZFE010000409.1 GCA_023437865.1 Pseudomonadota bacterium
TCGCCATCAACAAGGACGAAGAGGCCCCGATCTTCCAGGTCGCCGATTACGGCCTGGTGGCCGACCTCTTCAAGGCGCTGCCGGAACTGGCCGCCGAACTGGAAAAGTAAGGTTCGTAGCAAGCACGCGTCTTTAGCCCAACACCCAATGGAGCATAAAATGGCTGCTATCCAGAAAATCGGTGTCATCGGCGCCGGCCAGATGGGCAACGGTATCGCCCATGTCTGCGCTGCTGCGGGCTTCGACGTCGTGCTGCTCGACATTTCCGAGGAGTCCCTGAAGAAGGGTCTCGCCGTCATCGACAAGAACTTGGCGCGTGCGGTGAGCAAGGGCAAGATCACCGAGGCCGCCAAGGCCGAGGCCCTGTCCCGCATCAAGCCGACCACCGCCTACGCCGATTTCGGTGACAGCGACTTGGTGATCGAGGCTGCCACCGAGGACGAGCAGGTCAAGCGCAAGATCTTCGCCCAGCTCTGCCCGGTGCTGAAGCCCGAGGCCTACATCGCCTCCAATACCTCGTCCATTTCCATCACCCGCCTGGGCGCGTCCACCGACCGCCCGACCAAGTTCATGGGCATGCACTTCATGAACCCGGTGCCGGTGATGCAGCTGGTCGAGCTGATCCGCGGCATTGCCACCGGCGAAGAGACCTTCGCCCTGGTGCGCGAGATGGTGGTCAAGCTGGGCAAGAGCCCGGTGTCGTCGGAGGATTTCCCCGCCTTCATCGTCAACCGCATCCTGCTGCCGATGATCAACGAGGCGGTCTACACCCTGTACGAAGGCGTGGGTTCGGTGGATTCCATCGACACCGCCATGAAGCTGGGCGCCAACCACCCCATGGGCCCGCTGGAGCTGGCCGCCTTCATCGGCCTCGATACCTGCCTCGCCATCATGCATGTTCTGCATGACGGCCTCGCGGATTCCAAGTACCGCCCCTGCCCGCTTTTGGTGAAGTATGTGGAGGCTGGATGGCTCGGCCGGAAGACCGGTCGTGGCTTCTACGATTACTCCGGCGAAAAGCCGGTGCCGACCCGCTAAGACCCGGACGCCTCGTCCCCTCTTCCGAGGCACCCGAACGAACCGAACCCCCCGCTTCCGCAAGGAGGCGGGGGTTTTCGTTTGGGGGCCAGAGAGACCTGTCGAGGCGCCCTTTGCGTGGGTGGTCCGTCACGCCCGGAACAGGTCCACCGCGGGCCTCGGCTTTGCGAGCTTCCGTCGTGCCACGAGACACGGATGAACGCGGATGCGGCTTCGCCGACACGAATGAACGCGGATAAGACCAAGTGCGTCATGCCGGCCTCCGGGCGGGCAAATCTAAGGGTGGGGCGGCACCATGGAATCCCGGATATGCGCGCTCTGCCTATTGGCGCGAATGAGCAGCGCACTCTCTGGGAAAACCTCAACGGGCAGCCGGGGACAAGTCCTGTCTGCCGTTCCCGGTTAACTCCCGGAAAAAGGTCGTCACGCCCGCCGGCGCGTCGATCCCTCACCCTGCTCGTCGAACAGGGCGGTGAGCTGGCGCATGACGGTGCCGCCCAATTCCTCGGCGTCCATGATGGTCACCGCCCGCCGGTAATAGCGGGTGACGTCGTGGCCGATGCCGATGGCAGCCAACTCCACCGGCGAGCGCGTCTCGATGAATTCGATGACGTCGCGCAGGTGCTTTTCCAGATAATTGCCCGGATTTACCGACAGGGTGGAATCGTCCACCGGGGCGCCGTCCGAAATCACCATCAGGATGCGGCGCTGCTCCGACCGGGCCAGCAGGCGGTCATGGGCCCACAGCAGGGCTTCGCCGTCTATGTTCTCCTTGAGGATGCCCTCGCGCAGCATCAACCCCATGTTCTTGCGGGTACGCCGCCACGGCGCGTCGGCGGCCTTGTAGACGATGTGGCGCAGATCGTTGAGGCGGCCCGGCTGGGTCGGCTTGCCCTCGGCCATCCACTTCTCGCGCGCCTGGCCGCCCTTCCACGCGCGCGTGGTAAAGCCCAACACCTCGACCTTGACCGCGCAGCGTTCCAGCGTACGGGCGAGAATTTCCGCGCTCATGGCGGCCACCGTGATGGGCCGCCCGCGCATGGAGCCGGAATTGTCGATCAGCAGCGTCACCACCGTGTCGCGGAAATCGGTCTCGTTCTCGACCTTGAACGACAGCGAATGGGTGGGGTTGGCGACGACACGGGCGAGGCGGCCGGTGTCGAGGATGCCCTCCTCCAGATCGAACGCCCAAGACCGGGTCTGCTGGGCCATCAATTTGCGCTGCAACCGGTTGGCCAGCTTGGCGACCACGCCCTGAAGGTGGCTCATCTGCTGGTCCAACTGGAACCGGAGCCGGGTCAATTCCTCGGGGTCGCAGAGTTCCTCGGCCACCACCACCTGGTCATACTTGGTGGTGTAGGCGTGGTAGGGCCGCTCCTGCCCCTCGCCCGGCTTAGGCTGGAACATGGGGCGCGAACGCGAAGGGCCGCCGGGCTCCTCGGTGCCGCCGCCGGCCATCGTCAGATCGTCGCCGGTTTCCAGGCCTTCCTGCTCGCCCTCGCCCTCGGCGCTGCCGGGGGCGGCCTGGGGTGCGCCCTCGCCCTTGGCACTGGCCCCCTGGTCTTCGTCCTTACTTTCCCGCTCGCCGGACGCCTCGCCTTCGTTGGCCTCCTGGCCTTCCTGCTCGCTGTCCTGCTCCTCGTCCTCAAGGTCGGAACTGGCAAACAGCTCGAGCTCGGTCAGCAGGTCCTTCAGGGAGCCGGCAAATGCCTCCTCCTGGCCGATCAGATCGGCCAGGGCGTCGAGCCGCGCCCCCGCCTTCTGCTCCACGTAGGGGCGCCAGAACTCCACCGCCTTGCGGGCCGAGGGCGGAGGCTCCTGCCCGGTGAAATGTTCGCGAGCGATCAGCCGCATGGCTTCGGCCAGCGGCACCTCCTCGCGCTTGGTGACCCGGTCCAGCCCCTCGGCACGCGCCTTCTGCTCCAACACCGCGCCGATATTGGCGGCGACGCCAGCCATGCGGCGGGCGCCCAACGCCTCGACGCGGGCCTGCTCGACAGCTTCATAGACGCGGCGGGCCTCAGCGCCCGGCGGCATGCGCCGCGCGTGCAGGGCCTCGTCATGGTAGCGGTAGCGCAGCGCCACCGCGTCCGCCGTGCCGCGCAGGCGGGTCAGGTCGGATTCGGTGACATTGCGCGGCGGGGCCGGCAAGCGCACCTCGATGCCACGCACGCTGGCATTGCCGGTGCCGTAACCGACATCCAAGTCCGAACGGCCGGCGATGGCGCGCAGCACCGAGGTGGTGCAGCGCCTCATCAGATCGGCGGGCGATTCTTCCTTGCCGGGAGCGGCGGCGGGCGGCGAAGCCGGGGGCAGGTTGGGCGGAACGGGCAAAGCGTACCGCCTTACATCAGCACGCGGGCGGGCGTCTCGCGCAATTCCTCGCCGAAGCAACGCTGGTAGTATTCGGCGATGACCGGGCGCTCCACCTCGTCGCACTTGTTGAGGAAGGTCAGCCGGAACGCGAAGGCCACATCGCCGAAAATCTTGGCGTTCTCGGCCCAGGTGATGACCGTGCGCGGGCTCATGACGGTGGAGATGTCGCCGTTCATGAAGCCCTCGCGGGAAAGGACGGCCAGCGACACCATGCGGTTGATGGTCTGCTTGCCGGCTTCGTTGCCATAGCCCGGCAGCTTGGCGGCGACGATTTCGACCTCGGCGTCGTGCTCCAGGTAGTTGAGCGTGGCGACGATGTTCCAGCGGTCCATCTGACCCTGGTTGATCTGCTGGGTGCCGTGATAAAGGCCGGTCGTATCACCCAGGCCCACCGTGTTGGCGGTGGCGAACAGGCGGAAGGCCGAATGTGGGCGGATGACGCGGTTCTGGTCCAGCAGCGTCAGCCGACCCTCGACCTCAAGCACGCGCTGGATCACGAACATCACGTCGGGGCGACCGGCGTCGTATTCGTCGAACACCAGGGCGCAGGGGTGCTGCAGCGCCCATGGCAGGATGCCCTCGCGGAATTCGGTGACCTGCTTGCCTTCCTTGACGACGATGGCGTCCTTGCCGATCAGATCGATGCGGCTGACATGGCTGTCGAGGTTGACGCGGATGCACGGCCAGTTCAGCCGCGCCGCCACCTGCTCGATATGGGTGGACTTGCCGGTGCCGTGATAGCCCTGGACCATGACGCGGCGGTTGAAGGCGAAGCCGGCGAGGATGGCGAGCGTGGTATCGCGGTCGAAGCGGTAGGCCGGGTCGATCTCGGGCACATGTTCGGAGCCCACGCTGAAGGCCGGAACCTCCATGTCGATGTCGATGCCGAAGGTCTTGCGCACGTCGACCTTGATGTCGGGAACGGCAAGCGGATGATCGGAGGCGAGCGGGCTCTGGGTGCTGGCGGTCATTTTATTCTCAGTCATGCGTTCAGGCTGGCGAGCAGCGTGGAATAGGCTTGGGCGATCTGTTTGAACTTCTCTTCCGCCGCCTTGTCGCCGCCATTGGCGTCGGGGTGGTGGCGTTTGACCAATTGCTTGTAGCGCGCCTTCAGGATGGCGAGCGTCAGCGGCCCGTCAAGCTCCATCACGCGCATGGCGTCCTCTTCGGGCGACAGCGGACGCGTTTTCGCGCGTTTGGCGTCTTCCACCTCGTCCTCGAACAGGCCGAAGGGGTCGTTCATGCCGAAGTTGAACTTACGGTTCGAGGTTTTGGAGCCCATGGGCCAAGTGGGCCGCTGCCACGTGGTGGACCGGCGGATCTCGTCCTCGATCTCCTCGGGGCTCATGCCCTTGTAGAAATCCCACGCCGCGTTGTAGGCGCGCACGTGTTCCAGGCAGAACCAGAAGTACTCGTTCAGGCGGTCGCGGCCACGGGGGGCGCGGTGTTCGCCCTCGCCGGTGCAGCCGGGATGGTCGCAACGCCTGGTCTGAGGCTTGGGGGCGTCGTCAAACGAAACGCGCCATGATCTCTTCGTTCCGGTGGCCTTCATGGTTGGTCAATAATGAGGGCTGGACGCCCGTGAGGCAAGGCGGCAGGCTAAATTTCCGGTCTTGACGAAACCCGCATGGGCTACCACTTCCGGTGAGCACCAGCGCCAAGCTAGACGAAAGGAACAGCAATGCAGGTCCGCGCCGCCATCGAGCGGAAACTTACCGAGGGGCTGACCCCCACCCGGCTGGAAGTGATCGACGATTCCGGCCGCCATGTGGGCCATGCCGGCCACCGCCCGGGAGGCGAGACCCATTTCCGTATAGAGGTCGTGTCGGAAGCCTTTTCCGGCAAGTCGCGCATCGAGCGCCACCGCATGGTCAACACCCTGCTGGCCGAGGAACTGGCCGGCGGCGTGCACGCACTGCAACTCGTGGCCCAGGCGCCGGGGGAATAACCCCGGCTAGCCCACCACCCGCTGCACCGCGTCCCATACCTGATCCACAGTAATCTCGGCCACGCAGGGGAAGGCATCGGCGCGGCTGGCGCGCTTGGGGCACACCCACAGGCAGTGATAGCAGGGCATCTCATGGCTGAGGAATTCCGCCTTGGCCGGGCGGATTTCCTCCGGGTAGGGCACGAAGCTGCCGAAATGGCCGCCGCCGGCCAGCAGCACCGTGGGAGCCCCGACGCCGAGGGCCAGATGGCCGGGGCCGGTGTCGTTGGTGACCACGCAGGCCGCGTGCTTGAGCACGTCCACCAGTTCGCCCAGTTTCAGGCTGCCGATGGTGTCGATGGCTTTAGGGTGATTCAGTTCGGCGATGCGCGGCTTGGCAAAGGCTTCCTGGGCAGCGCCGACGAATACCACGCGCAAGCCGGCGTCGAGGCAGCGGCGCGCCACGCCGAGGAACTGGTCGAACGGCCAGCGCCGGCCCGGTTCGTTGGAACCGAAATTCATCACCACATAAGGCCCCCCCTCCGGCAGCTTGGGGGCCTGCTCGCGCCACGGGATGGCCGGCACTTCGGGTTTCACCGCGCGCCCCATCAGCTCCGACAGGAAGGTGAAGTGGCGCAGGCCCTCATGGGTCGGATAGGCGCCGGTGGCGATCACCTTGGTGGCGCGCTTGAGGTACCAGGTGTATTCCGCCCGCGTCTTGTCAGTGATGAAGGGCTGGCAGACCACGCGGCTGTCGGCAAAACTCTGCCACACCAGCGAATCGGCGGTCATCACCTTGCGCATGAACATGTCGCACACCGCCACCTTGAAGCCCTGGCGGCGGACCCACAGCGCGGTTTTCAGGCGGTAGAGCCACTTCTTCTCGAAGGCGTGCTCATCGATGGTGACCAGATTGAAGCCGTCGAACACCTCGGGCCCCAGGCCGCGCCAGGAATTGCAGCCCAGCACGGTAATGTCGGATTTGGCAACGCCGAAGGCCCCAGGGTAATGCTCCAGCGCGCGGCGGAACATGACCATGTCGCCGATGCCATCCATGCGCACCACCACCACGCCCTTCTTCTCGCACGGGGCCGGCCACAGGGCCACCAGGGCGTCGATGGGGCGGAACATCCACCAGCGGCGGCGCATGCCCTTGGGGAACAGGGTATCGAGCATCTAGACTCCCCGGGCGATGATGTCGGCCACGCTGGCCAGCACGGCATCCGCATCGAGCGCGGCGACGCACGGATACATGCCGCGTTCGGGCGGGAATTTGCAGGCCCCGAGGCAGCCCTGGCATTCCATCGGCTGCCACAGGAAATGGGCGTTGGCCGGCGTGATCTCGGGCGCATAGGGCACGATCTCGCCCACATAGGCGGCCGAGGCCAGACACAAGGTCGGCGTGCCCAGGGCGACGGCCAGGTGCATGCAGGCGGTATCGACACTGACCACCAGACGGCAGCCCTGGATGATGGCGGCCAGACGGTCGAACGGCGCGCCCTCGAACTCGACGCCGGGCAAATCGAGCAGGCGGCGGAATTCGGGGTTCTTGTCGAGATCGCTGGGGTGGCCGGCCAGTTTGACGCGCCAGCCTTCGGGCAGGGCGCGCAGGATCATCTCCCACAATTCCGGCGGGCTCTGCTTCAGTGTGACCGCCGAGAATGGCTGGAACAGCACGGTGGGCGCCGGCAAGTGGTGGGCCGGCGGGCGTTCGGCCAACAGCACCGGCGGCGGCGGCGCGGTCCGGTTGGTCAGGAAATCGGCGAAACGGGCCCAGCGCAGAACCTTGTCGGCATGGGCGGGACCGCTGTCGAACAGCCGGGTGTAGAGATTGCGGTTGGCGTGCAGGCGCCGTCCGTGCTTGGCCGAGGGGCGCGGCTCCATGGCCGCCGTCTCGGGGGCACGGCAGGCGGCGACCAAAAACTCGTCCAGGTCGGGATGGCGCAGGAAGTCGGTATGGACCACCAGGCGATAATGGGCGTCGTAGAGATCCCGCGCCGCCTGGAAACGGTAGCCCGGTTCGCGCAGGCGCGCGTAGTCGACTTTCCTGACCTTCACGCCCCGGGGAAAGGTGAAGCTCATCTTGGCGCCATCGGCGCGCAACAGCACGGTGACGTCCTCGCCCGGTCGCGCCAGTTCCATGAAAAGCGGCAGGACCAGGGCGAACAGGACGGTGTCGCCCAGCCCCCCGGCGCTGACCAGCAGCACGCCCTGAGCCTTGCCCGCGCGACGCCGCGCCGCCAGTAGTGGCGCCATCAGGGGGTCGAGCAGGCGGTGCAGGCGCATCAGGCGTAAGGCGCGTAGGACTTTTCTTCGACCAGGCTGGAGCCCAGCAGGTCGTTGATCTTGCGCTTGGCGACGGCACGCTCGTCATTGGTGAAATAAACGGCGCGGGCCAGCTCGATGAACTTGGCGCCGAAATCCTTGGCGCGCTCGCAGTCGCGGATGTCGTCCTCGATCACCCACAACTTTTCGTTGATGGCCTTGAGCTCGGCGGCGAGGACGGCGAGGCCGGCATGGCCGGGAAACTCGCGCTCGCGCACGGCCACCAACTCGTTCAGCTCCTTGGTCACGTTCGCGAGCTTGCCGGAATCGGTCAGGCGCTCGGCCTTGATCTCCAGGATGGTGATCTTGTCGATGACCTCGCCCCACGACACCGGCACCAGAACGGACATGGCTTGCATTCCCAACGCTTGAAGGTGGGGCGCGTTCTAGCAGATTTCCGGGACGGTAGCTAGAACGCCTCCACCCGCACCACCTCGTCGCGGGCCAGCAGGATGCGGCGCACGCGGTCCTGCCACAGGCGGGCGAAGGTGGTGGCGTCCTGGGGCGTATCGAGCCCGGCCAGCAGGCGCTGAAGCGCGGCGCGCATCTCGGGCGCGGCCGGCACCAGACCCGGATCGTAAGTGGCCAAAATGCCGGCACCGGTATCGGTGCGGCGGAACCCCAAGGTGGCCGGGATATTGGTGCCGAACCGCACCAGGCCGACGCGGTTGAACCGGCCGGCAATGCCCTTGAACCCGCCGGCACCGGCGGCACCGGTGACCAACCCGGCCACGGCGGCGATGACGCCGGTCACCCCTTCGTCCTGGCAATCGGGCAGGCTGAGCGTCACCGCACCGCGTTCGGGCTCGCCCTTGGGCCACAGGGCGGCCAGGGCTTGGGCGGTCATCAGCCAGGCACCGGCCACGGTGGGACAGCAATGC
>JAEZFE010000538.1 GCA_023437865.1 Pseudomonadota bacterium
TCCTTGAGCTGGCTGGCGAGCAGCGCTTTTTGGACCTGGATCACCGGCTGGGGGATGTCTTCGGGAGGCAAGAAGGCGCCGAGCGGATCGGCGGCCAGCAGGGCGTCGAGGCGGGCGGCATCGATGCGGGCGGTGTTGAGCTCGGCCTTCAGGCGGTTGACGTCGGCGAGGCCGCCGGTCACCTCCAGCGCCACCAGCACGTCGCCGGCCTTGACCTCCTGACCCTCGCTGACGTTGACCGCGCGCACGATGGAGGTTTCCAGCGGCTGGATCTGCTTGACCCGCTCGCTAGGGATGATCTTGCCCGAGGCGGTGGCGACGATGTCGAGATCGCCGATAGACGCCCATGCCACGGTCAGCACGGTGAAGGCGGCGATGGTGGCCGCGGTGGCGCGCGCCAGCGGCGAAGCCGGGCTTTCCGACACCTCCAAAGCGGCGGGCAGGAAGGCCAGTTCAGCTTCGCCGATTGGCCCCAGCTCGGGCCGCAGGCGGTCGGCCTTGACCGCCTCGCGCCAGATGTCGAGATGATTGGCGATGCTTTCCTTGAGGGCGCCGGCACGGATCACCGCCCCTTCCGCCCAATCGCAGACCCCGCGCAGGGAAGACACGATGCCCTTGTTCTCGGCATCTTGATCCGCGGCGCTGGCCGCCGGTTCCGGCATGGCGGCGGTCATGAGGTTTCTCCCGGTTGGGCCATCCGCAGCGGCACCGGCCTGCGCACGACGATCTCGCCATCCGGGCCGCGCGTCACCTGACCCGACACCGGGCCGGCGGCGGGGCGCGGGGGCGCGGCGGCGGGGATGGGGCCGATCTGGGCTTCCCACAGCTTGGCGTAGCGGCCGCCGGTGCGGATCAGCTCGGCATGGCTGCCGTCCTCTGCGATTTCGCCCTTATCGATGACGATGATGCGGTGGGCCTCGGCCACGGTGGACAGCCGATGGGCGATGATGAACACGGTGCGGCCAGCGCAGATGCGACGCATGTTGGTCTGGATCGCCTTTTCCGATTCGTAGTCGAGTGCCGAGGTGGCCTCGTCGAAGATCAGGATCTTTGGATTGGTCACCAGCGCGCGGGCAATGGCGATACGCTGGCGCTGGCCGCCCGACAGGGTGCCTCCGCGCTCGCCCAAGGTGGTGTCGTAGCCCTCGGGCAGTTCCGAGATGAAGTCATGCGCCCCAGCGACCTGAGCCGCCTGGACCACGCGATCGAGGCTGATGGATGGGTCGGCCAGGGCGATGTTGTCCTTCACCGAGCGATTGAACAGCCAGTTTTCCTGCAAGACGACGCCAATCTGGCGGCGCAGCCAAGCCGGGTCGGCGCTGGCGAGGTCCAGGCCGTCGATCAGCACGCGCCCGGTTTCCGGGATATAGAGGCGCTGGATCAGCTTGGTCAGCGTGCTCTTGCCCGAGCCGGACGGGCCGACGATGCCGACCACTTGGCCGGCGGGGACCTGGATCGAGATGCCCTTCAACACCGGCGGCCGATCAGGGCGATAGCGGAACACCATGTCCTTGAACTCGACCGCGCCCTTGATGGCGGGCAGCGCGGCGCGGGATTCGGCGGCGGGCTCGGGCCGGGTGTTGAGGATGTCGCCCAGCCGGTCGACACTGATGCGGACCTGCTGGAAATCCTGCCACAATTGCGCCAGCCGCAGGATGGGCTGTGATACCCGGCCGGCCAGCATGTTGAACGCCACCAGTCCGCCGATGGTCAGTTCGCCATTCATCACCAGGCTGGCGCCGAACCACAGGGTCAGCGCCGACGTCACCTTCTGGATGGTCTGCACGCCCTGGCTGGCCATGGCGCCGAAATTGGTGGCCTTGAAGGCGGTCTGCACATAGGCCGCCAGCTGCTCTTCCCATTTGCGCTGCATCTGCGGCTCGACCGCCAGCGCCTTGACGGTCTCAACGCCGTTGCAGGTCTCGACCAGCAGGGCCTGGTTCTCGGCGCCGCGCTTGAACTTCTCCTCGGTCAGCGCCTTCAACACCGGCGTCGCCATCACCGACAGCACCACGTAGAACGGCAGCGAACCAACGACGATCCACGCCAGGATCGGCGCGTACCAGAACATCACCGCGAAGAACACCACGGTGAACAGCAGGTCCATCACCAGCGTCAGCGCCGAGCCGGTGAGGAACGAGCGGATGTTCTCGAGTTCGCGCACGCGGGCCACCGTCTCGCCGACGCGCCGGGCGCCGTGATAGGCGATGGGCAGGGCGAGCAGATGCTTGAACAGCCGTGCGCCCAACTCGACGTCGACGCGGTTGGTGGTGTGGCTGAAGATGTAGGTGCGCAAATACCCCAGCAGCACCTCGAACAGGCTGACGGCGATCAGCGCGAACACCAGCACGTCGAGGCTGGTCAGTGCCCGGTGCACCAGCACCTTGTCGGTCACCACCTGGAAGAACAGCGGGCTGACCAAGCCGAACAATTGCAGGAAGAAGCTGGCGATCAGCACCTCGCCGAACAGCTTGCGGTACTTGACCACCGCCGGGATGAACCAAGTCAGGTCGAACTTGGCGCCCATGGCGACCAATTGCGCGCGGGTCGCCACCAGCACCAGCCGGCCGTCCCAGCGCTCCTCCAGCTCGGCGCGCGACAATTGCTCGGGCCGACCGACGCGCGGATCCTGAATCAGGATCTTGTCCTCGGCCACCTTGCCCAGGATGAACCAGCCGCCGTCCCTGTGGCGGCCCATGCACGGCAGCGGCGTGCGGGACAGGCGCTCCCACTCGCTGTCGATGGCCGAGGCCTTGAGGCCGACTTCCTTGGCGTAACGCACCAGCGCCACGTCGTCGGCCATCTCGGTCGGCGCACCGTGGCGGTGGCGCAATTGTTCGTAATCTGCGGGCTTTTCGAAGAATTTGGCGAGCAGGGCGATGCAGGCGAGGCCAGAATCTGGGGTGGATGTCACTCCGCTTTCACCAGCTGCCGAATCCTGAATGGAGGCCTCGCCGCTTCCAGTAGTCACTGATTCCCGTCCCGCTTGGGCTTCGTGAGGCGTATCGAGGGTTAAAGACCGGCCCCTTGTGGAGGGGACCGGTCCTTTTC
>JAEZFE010000021.1 GCA_023437865.1 Pseudomonadota bacterium
TCCCAGACCCACCAGGCGCCCCACATGGGCTTGCCCCACAGGGCGCCGGTCACCAGGCAGATGAAGGTGAACGCCGCGCCCACCGGCGCGGTGGCGCGCGCCATCAGATCGGCGAGCGGATGCTTCCAGATCAGCGCCATGGCCGAGCACACCGCCATGGTGACGTAGCAGAACAGCCCCATCCACGCCGCGGGAACGTGGATGTACATGATACGCACGGACTCGCCCTGCTGGTAATCGGCGGGCGATCCCACCAGCCCCAGCCACAGGCCGGATGCGAGCGCAAGGATGGCGACGCCGATGGCCCACGGATAGACCACGGCGGCAAGCCGCATGAAGCGGGCAGGATTGGCAAAACGGTGCATGGGCGTAACCTTTACCGTCCTTCCGCGCTCAATTCCAGCGGAGTCAGAACGCGCCGATGGATAGTAGTGACGTCTGCGCAAAATTCCATGGCTGGGGCGCCAACGTCTTAACCTCGGTCATCCGAATCCGAAGATTTCAGCCGGCGACCAAATGAAGAGCACGGTCGGGCCGCGCCCCGGCCAGCCAGCGTTCTGCCAAGCGGGGCTGGTCCAAAAGCGCCGCCACGGCCGCCGCCAGTTCCAGCGACACCAACACCTTGGGCGCACCCTTCTGAAGGGCCTTGAGCACGCCGGCCAGCGCGCTGTCGAAGACCCGTTCCGGCGTTTCCAGATAAACCGGCTTCAGCTCGCCCGCCGCCAGCTTGCGCCCCATCTCCTCGGGCTGATCGTGGCAGGCCTTGCAGAAGCCGGCATCGATGGAATGCAGCCCCCGGCAGCGCAAGGGCCGCACCGCGTAGATGCGGCAGGCGCCATCGGCGCCGAGGAAGGGGCAGGGCAGCCCCGACCGCGCCCGCTCGCCAGTGCTCATGCCGCGCGTCTGTCCATCCACAGTGCGCAGCGCGGCAACCAGCGGCGCCCGCTCGTCCTCGGGCAAGGCGGCCAGATGAGCGGCGACGCGTATCGCCTCGGGCACCGACACCCCCACCTGCTGGTGGCAGCACCAGCCGCAGCCCGCCTTGCAGGCCGAGGCGGGGGCGCTGAGCATGTAATGGACGTTGGTCCGGCGCGCGGTCCAATAGGATTCGGCGTGCTGGAACACCGCATCGAGCGCGGCGCAAACGGCGGCAACGGTGGGTTTGGGCCAGCAGCGGGCCAGTTCGGCGCGGGCGGCTTCGACCAGGAAATCTTCAGTGGCGGACAGCATGGGCCGAAGCCTAGCGGCGGGACGGCACGCTTGCAACCCGGCGCAGCCTTGCGCAACCCAGCCGGGGCTCATTACTTCCCTGCCATGGACGCCCGCCGCCCCTCTGTCGCCCTCAGCCTTGCCCGCCTGCGCCGCACCGGTTCGGGCGACGGCCCCACCATGGCCGAGGCATCGCGCCAGCTGGCCGAATGCTCGGACCTGATGCCGATTTTGTTCTTGGGCGCCCTGGGCATGGTGCCGTCGCCCGGCCTTCCCGTCGGCATGGTGTGCGGCAGTTTGGTGGTATGGCTGGCACTGGCGCCGCTGGTCCGGCGCGGCGGCGGGCGTGGGATGCCCCGCTGGCTGGCCGAGAAACGGCTACCGCCGGCGCTGCTGGACAAGGCCCTGCGGTTTCTGGTGCCGCTGCTGCGCCGCATCGAAAGGCGCACCGCCTGCCGGCTACCGCATCTGGCATCGGGCGCCGGCGAAGTCGCCGCGCGGCTGTCCATCGCCCTGCAAGGCGTGCTGCTGGCCCTGCCGCTGGGCAACCAGCCGCCCGGCGTCGCCATTCTGGCGCTGGCCGCCGGCCTGATGTGGAAGGACGGCATGGCGGTGCTGGCCGGCCACGTGCTGTCGGCGGTGTCGGTGGGCCTGCTGGCGGGCCTCGCTTGGCTGGCCGTGCGGCTGACAGCGTAAGCGCCGTTCCTAGCCGGCAAGCACGCGCGCCAGCACTTCGATCACCTTCCTGGGCTCGGTCAGATGGGGAAAGTGCCCGACCGCGTCGATAATCTCGAGATGGGCATGGGGCCAGCGTCCGATCAGATATCTGCCGGCCTCCACCGGCACCGCCGGATCATCACTCGGCTGAATGATGGTGGTGGGAATGTCAAAGCCGTCCAGCCGGTTGCGCAGATCCATCATGAACACATGACGCGCCACGGCGCAGGCCGCGTCGGGCCGCAAGGCCTTCAGACTACGGACGAACTCGGCGATGGCCACGCGATTTCGCCCATCACCCACGGCCACCGGCGCGAATTCGTCAGCCCAGGCGCCGTAATCCTCGGCCATCCGCGCCAGTAAATCCTGGACCGCGGCGACATCGAAGCCACCGACATAGTCATCGTCGCTGGTATAGCGGGGAGCCCGGCGCGATCATCACCATGCGGCGAAATACTGAGGGTGCGCGCTGCGCCGCCAGCATTCCGATCATGCCGCTCATGGAATGCGCCACGAAGGTGCAGGGCAAGGACGACGTCACCTGGAGAACGGCAAGCAAATCGTCGGCGAAACCGTCAATGGCGGAGTCGGGCCGCGCCGAGTCCATCACCCAGTCAAACCGCACCACGCGGTAGCGGCGCTCGAACCAGGGAACCAGGGCGCGCCAGAAGAACTGATCGGTACCAAAGCCGTTCCCCAGCACCACGGTCTCCGGGCCGGAGCCACTGACCAGAATGCGGTGCCGCCGTGCAACCGAATTCGGCGCAGTGGTCGTGATTGAGACGTCTTCCATGGCCCATGGTTAACACAGGGGCATTGTGCTCATTAAGGGCTTTGCAGCGGAAGAAAGCGCATGGCCAGAAACGACCAAGCCCCGCCGGAAAAGGCAGAGCTTGGTCGATGAATTCTCTAAGAAGAGAATGGCGCGCCCCGGAAGAGACACGATTTTACACACCTCTATCTCGCCCCATGTGCCCGAGGCCGACACCTATACCGCCCGATCGCCCGGCCATGGCAAAGGTACAGCACATAGGAGTATCATCTACTCAGATGTCTAAGGGGATACTTGTCCATGCGGAAGATGTTGTTCGCCTTCGGAATGTTGCTGCCCGTCACGGCGCTGGCCCAGGGCTCGCTGCTCGATATGGGCAAGGCCGTGCTGCAACAGCAGATGAATCAGCCTGCCGCCCCGTCACCTTCATTGGGTACGCGCGGCCAATCCCTATCCGCCGCCGATATTTCCTCCGGCTTGAAGGAGGCGCTGCGCCAGGGCGCCAGCGCGGTGATCAGCCGACTGGGCCGCGCTGACGGCTTCAACGCCGACCCGCAGGTCCACATTCCGCTGCCCGCCACCTTGCGCAGCGTCCAATCAGGGCTGAAGCTGGCGGGCCTGTCCGGGGCCGCCGATGATTTAGAGCTGAAGTTGAACCGCGCAGCCGAAAGCGCCGCGCCGCAGGCCAAGCAGATATTCCTGAACGCCTTGGACCGCATGAGCCTGGACGATGCCCGTGCCATCCTGAATGGCCCCAAGGATTCGGCGACACAGTTCTTCAAGCGCACCATGACCCCCGATTTGAAGATTGCCATGCGTCCGGTGGTAGACCGCAACGTGGCCGAGGCTGGGGTGGTCAAGTCCTATGAAGCCATGACCGCGTCGGCCAAAGGCCTGCCCATGGTGGACGAGGGCCGGGCCATGCTGACCGATCATGTGCTGGATTATGCCCTGGCGGGCATCTTCCGCTATCTGGCCGAAGAGGAAGCGGCCATCCGCAGCGACCCAGCCAAACGCTCGACCGAATTGCTGCGGAAGGTTTTCGCCAACTAGGCCCGCTCCATCTCCAGACCGGCTTCCACGCCACACTCGGCGACAACCAAGCCATTGGATCCCTGTCGGCATGTTGCCAGGGATCCAATGAAGCTCATTGGGCCGCTGCGCTTGTGTCGGGGGAATGGGCGCGGGGGAGACAGCGGAAATGGTGGAAAGCGCCGCTCGTAGGCTGGCGAAAACGACGAAGCCCCGCACGATGGCGGGGCTGTCGTAAAGCGATGAATTCTCTAAGAAGAGAATGGCGCGCCCGGAAGGACTCGAACCTCCAGCCCCCAGATTCGTAGAAGTGTGACGGAAATTTATCCCATTTGACCACTATACAGGTGCGGGGCAGGCCCGTCAACCCCATATTTTGAAAATCGGATTGCTATCGTCATGACCTCATATCGGCCCGTCGAGCTTGATGGCGTAGCCCACCTTCTCGCCCTTCTTCACGCCCACGTCAGCCGTGAATTCCGGGCCACCACATGCGGGTCGAAGACGTCGTAAGCCAGGGCGCTGAGGAACGGCATGATGAAGGCGTTCTTGGTCGCCTCCTCCGTCTCGATGGTGTCCATCTGCTTGGCGATGCGTTGGGCACCCGAGCGGTTGGCAGCGAGGTCGATGGAAAATCGTGCCCGTACTTGCGGGATAGGGGCTGGCGGGGCTGCCGTCGTGCGAGAGGGCATAGGACGAGGACACGCCGCCCGCTAGTTTACGCGCTCTCGCTGCGAGCAGATTGATATTCGCGCGCCTTTGCCGGAAGGTCCAGCAAGCTGTAGCGGTCGGAGCTAGTCACGGGGTAAGTAGAATAAACCAGCTTTATGAAATCATTCCAATACAAGCCGCGCGTCACCTCAATTACGTGATCAACGGCCGCCTTTTCCTGCTCAGTTAATGATGGGCTGTAGCTATCATCCTTAAGTTTAAACATTAACTTCTTCGAGCCAAACATATTTGTATTGTAGCTCAAGTCAAACAACTCTGGATGCCTTTCGGCCGCCTCCTTCACGTCCCACACAAATGGGCCGTAATTGTCAAAGTACCAGTTAATTCCGGTAATTTGACGCCCACTTTCCAGCGAGTGCTTCCAATCGGACAGATACACAAGCTTCGTAACACGAGCATTAGACAGTTCGTGCTTGTGGGGATATTTTTCCGCGATATATGCGATAACGTCTTCGATGGCAGCCATTTTAGAGACCTCTCGATCCAGCGCTGCTCGGCTTCGGAATGTAGTCCTTCAACCGCGTGATCATCTCAGCTAGGTACACGTCTTGGCTTTGCATTGCCGTTTTTAGCTGAGCTTCGTCCCACCGATCGTTCTTGGTGGATTCTACCACCATAACGGCAATCGGGCGACCCCCCGCGTCTTTTATCCGCATTGCCGCATATAAGCGAGACGGCATGCTGAGCGCGTTGGCCACTTTTTTCGGGATGCTGTAATCCGCAAGGTGTCTATCAGCTCTTGCCGCTTTTCCCTGAGCAAACTGGTTATCAAAGTGCCAGCCATGCGCCCAGCCCTTGGCAATGCATCCTTGGGATATTGGATACTCTGGCCGACCCGCAGTTTTGTAACCCGGGTTAGCAGAATACCTGCCAAAAGAAACAAACCTATTATCCGCATCATCATAGATATAAAGCGTAATACGCTCGGTGTTCTCAGCCTCTCCACCAAAGGCTAGCTTGGTGGTCGCGAATCTGTATAAAAATCCCTCGAACACGTTCTTGATATTCTCGGACAATACCGTCATTTGAGATTTAAGTTCGAGATTATCCTTTTCTAATTTGACGAGCGTCTTTTCACTCCGGCTTCGCACCCACGTCACCAAGACTAGCACGACCGCAAGAACGGGAAAGGCAACGGGGAGCAGGCCAAGGACATTCGCGAGGAGGGCTGTCCGCACGGGGTACATTTTTGCAACATCCGGAGGGATGCTGTACGTGAGGAAAGCGCCCGTCACCGTGGTCAACATCACGAGGACGGGATTGAGCCAGCGGAAATGCTGGTCGATAAACCGCAATATCCAAGCCATCTAGTAATGCCCGTCGCAATTGACGCAGGGGTTTATAGCCGCAAGTGCGCGAGCTGGCAAATGCACCGATATCCATCCGCCCATTTGAAGCTGCGAGGCCAGTGTTTCTGGAGGGATCAGACATCACCAGCTGCCCGTCCGTCGCATCTATGGAAGTCCACCAAGCCAATTCCCTGCGCTCTCCACACCCCTCTTGCTGACCTCGACCTCAACCTCGGCAATTGCATCAAACCTTAGCCGGGTTCCACATAGGGCGGCAGGCCAAGAAACAGCCGCCCGCAATCCTCCAGGGCGCCACCGAGGGCGGTTTCCCAATCCGGGTCGCCCTCATGGGCCATGCGGGGGCCGTATTCACATCCATGGCGAACAGGATAGCGGCATGCTCCACCGCGTCCCCGCCTTGATCCTCCAGCCCGAGCGCGCGGGCGACGGACTCTGGTCCGGCCTGTTGAACGGGGGCGCCTCGTAATTGGCGTCCTCGCCCGTCAGCACGCCACGCAGCCGCTTGCAATGCGCCAGCGCCTCTGCGTTGGCCGCGTCCTGGGGTCATGGGGCGCCTTCGCCCACCTGAATATCGCGCTGCACCATGCCATAGGAGAGGTCACGGAGAAGTGTGTCCACCACGTGGGGGTCGCCTAGGTAGGGCCTCCCGGAATTGGCAAGGGCAAGTGCTACGATCAGGCCGCCAGCATCGGGAGTGCGGTCCTTGCGGGAGGTCATGGCGGCAGTTCTCATCGTGGGTTTGGCTCGCCCAAGGTCATGTGGTTTCTTGGTGTTCGCCATCAAACCTGGGCAAACGGCGTGACCGCCCAACCGCGCCTCGGTCGCTCGTTGGGGAGGTAGGTTGGGCCTTTGCCCATGGCTTCTGACAAACTGGCCTGAATTCAGGGGGCGCCCCACTCTCCGTTCGAGGAGGGCGCTATGAAGCAAACCCGTCGTGCGAAGAAAGCGAAGCGGAGCCGCGAACTCGGGCGCGCCGCTCGTATCGCCATCGAAGCCCAGAGAGCGCGCGGCGCCCCACCGTCGCAGCGGGCCGAGCAAGCTCTTGCCGCCGTGCGACAAGCCGCCCCCAGCCTCACCAAGAAGGAGGCCATGAGGATCGTTGTACGCGAGATCAGGAAATTTGACCTCCTACCACCCATCCAGGACGGAAGCACCCCCGCCTGGGCCCGGACGTTGGCAAGTCGCGCTAAGAGACATGACCGTCAAGCGGGGAGTGATGCGACCATTACCGCGAAGGAGGTCTTTGACCTCTTCGTCAGGCAAGACGGGCGGTGCTCGGTCAGTGGCATCCCGTTTTCCACGGACCACCACAATCCGCTATCTC
>JAEZFE010000025.1 GCA_023437865.1 Pseudomonadota bacterium
TCGAGCACGCCGTGCTGCACCTGCTGTATTCGCGCTTCTTTACCCGCGCCATGCGGGAATGCGGCTATCTGGACGTCAAGGAGCCGTTTGCCGGCCTGCTGACCCAGGGCATGGTGTGCCACGAGACCTATAAGGACCAGGCCGGCGCCTGGCTCTATCCCGACGAGGTGGTCAAGGGCGACGGCGGCGGATTGGTTCACGCCACCAACGGCCAGAAGGTGACGCTGGGCCGCTCCGAGAAGATGTCCAAGTCGAAGCGCAACACGGTGGATCCGGCCCATATCATCGCCACCTACGGCGCCGATACCGCACGTCTGTTCATGCTGTCGGACAGCCCGCCCGAGCGCGACCTGGAATGGACCGATGCCGGCATCGACGGCGCCTGGCGTTACGTCAACCGCCTGTGGCGTCTGGTGGTGGGCGTGGCCGAGTCCCTGCCCGCCCTCGGTGCCGCCATGCCGGAATTGGGCGGTCCGGCAGTCAAGCTGCGCCGGCTGGTCCACAAAACCATCGCCGGCCTGTCCGAAGATCTGGAACGCTTTGCCTTCAATAAGGCGGTCGCCCGCCTGCGCGAACTGACCAACGCCCTGGGGGACGTGAAGCCCGACGCCCCGGATGTGGCCTGGGTGCTGCGCGAAGGCCTGGAGGCTGCCGCCCTGTTGGCCGCCCCGATGATGCCCCACCTGGCCGAAGAGCTGTGGGCCGAATTGGGTCACGCCGCTCCCGTGGTGGACACCCCGTGGCCCAAGGCCGAGGCCAGCCTGCTGGTGGAGGACAATGTCACCGTCGCCGTGCAGGTCAACGGTAAGTTGCGCGCCACCATCGAATTGCCAAAGGATGCCGACCCCAAGGTGGCGGAACAAACGGCCCTTGCGCAGGAGGCGGTTGTCGCGGCAATGTCGGGGAAACCGCCGCGCAAGGTGGTGGTCGTGCCGAATCGGATCGTCAATGTGGTGGTCTAGAGCCCTTCTCGTCCTCATGCTGGTGGCGCTCGGTCCCGCCGGGTGCGGTTTCCGCCCGCTCTACGGCAAGGCGGATTCCGTCGATTCTGCGGAAGCGGTCGAGTTGGCAGGCGTTCGCGTGCTCGGCATCGAAGACCGCAATGGCCAGCAATTGCGCAATAGTTTGGTGCGGCGGCTTAGCCCACGGGGTGAGCCGTCGCGGCCCCGCTACAGCCTGCAGGTCAAGGTAACCGAAACGCTGGAGGGCCTGGCGGAAAGCATCGACGGCAAGGCCACCGTGGGCAGGCTCAGCGCCATCGCCACCTTTACCCTGCACGACTACAAGACTGGTGCGGTGGTGACCGATGGCAGTGCCCGCACGCTGGCAAGCATGCGTTACCTGGGCCCACGCTATGCCAGCGTTGCCACCGAGCGCGGCACGGAGGAGGTCGTGCTGAACGATTTGGCCGATCAGATCCACACCTCGCTGGCGACCTGGTTCGCCAACCGGCGTGCCGGTGTATCGACGGCCCCGGCCCAGCCGTGAAGCTGACCGGCGCCAAGGCCGAAACCTTCCTGAAAAGCCCCGATGCCGGCATCCGCGTGGTGCTGGTGTTCGGCCCTGACGGCGGATTGGTGCGCGAGCGCGTCCTCCGCCTGGTCAAGGGCGTGGTGACTGATCCTAGCGACCCGTTCCGCGTCGCCGAACTCACCCCTGCCATTCTCAAGGATGATCCGGCGCGGTTGGCCGACGAAGCCGCGGCCTTGGCGCTGACTGGTGGTCGCCGCGTCGTTGTGGTCCGCGATGCCGGCGATACCCTGTCGTCCTTGTTTCAGGGCTTCCTTGCCAATCCCATGGGCGATGCCCTGGTGGTGGCCGAAGCCGGTGATCTCGGCCCCCGCTCATCCTTGCGCAAACTATTCGAGGGGGCCGACAACGCCGCCGCCCTGGCCTCCTATGGCGACGAAGGCAGCAGTCTTCAACACGTCATCCAGGAGGAGCTGAAAGCCGCCGGGCTGGCGGTGGAGCCCGACGCCCTGGCCTTCCTGATGGATCATCTGGGCGGCGACCGCCGGCTGACCCGTGCCGAATTGCAGAAATTGGCGCTGTACATGGGCGGCCCGGGACGCGTGCGGCTGGACGACGCGCTGGCCTGCATCGGTGATACCGCGGCATTGTCCATGGACGATCTGGCCCTGGCGACAGCGGAAGGCGACCACGCCACCGCCCAGCGCGTGCTCGACCGGCTGTTTCGCGAAGGCACCCATGCCGTCGGCGTGCTGCGGGCACTCTCCCGTCACTTCCAGCGTCTGCATCTGGCCGCGGGCCTGATGGCCCAGGGCAAATCAGCCGATCAGGCCATGGCCGGGCTGAAGCCGCCAGTCATCTTCAAGGCCGCTGACCGCTTCCGCCGCCAGCTCACGCGCTGGCCCGCCGACCGCGTCGGCCGTGCGCTGGAGCTGTTGATCGAGGCGGAAGTGGAGTGCAAGAGCACTGGTATGCCGGCGGAGGAAATCTGCTCCCGTGCGGTCATGCAACTGGCCCGCGCGGCAGGGCGGAAGTAGTCTCCCGCCCTCGAGGGAGCGGGTTCAGCCGCAGCCGCCCTTGCCCCCCGACCCGCAACCGCCGCCCAGCTTGATCTCCGGCGGATTGAGCTTGGGGTCACGCGATAGACCGGCGGCGGACAGCGCCGCCTCGTAATCGGCCCAAATGCGCTCCTGGTTCTCGCCCAGCCAGTGAAGGAAATCCCAGGTATAAATGCCGCTGTCGTGCAGGTCGTCGAAAACCAGCTTGATGGCGTAGTGACCGACCGGTTCGACGCCGATGATGGCCACATGCTGGCGGCCGGCGACCAATTGCTTCTGTCCAGGCCCATGGCCCTGGACCTCAGCAGAGGGGCTTTCGACCCGCAGCAGCTCGGCGGGAAGGCGGAAGGTGTTGCCGTCCTGGAAGCGCACTTCCAGCAGGTTCTCGGCCTTGCGGACCTTGATCTCCTCGGGCGTGTGGCTCATCGGCTGGCAGCCTCGTCGATCTGGCGCGCCTCGTCGGGCAGCATGATGGGGATGCCGTCGCGGATGGGATAGGCCAGCCCAGCCTTGTCGTCCACCAGCTCGTTACGCTCGGCATCGTAGCGCAGCGGAGCATGGGTGCCGGGAGCGCGCAGGATCTCCATCAGCTTGGGATCGATGCCGGGAACACGGTCGGTCATGGTCACTCCTAATGCAGCAGCGTGTCGCCCGCCTCGGCGAGCAGGGCCATCTCGAAGATGGCGGTCATCAGCTGGGCCCGTTCAAGCGTGGACGGCGCCTCCAGCAGCGCCTGCTTCTCCTCGGGGCTGAGCGGCGCGGCCATGGCGATGGCGGTCACCAATTCGCTATCGGGGGCGTTCTCCAGCTTGGCCAGATCGCTGGCCAAGCCCTGGCGCGACAGATAAGCGCCCACCGCTCCCATCAGCCGGCGGCGGTCCACCGGCGGGCCGTCCTGCGGAGCCAAGTCACTGGCAAACGGCGCGTATTCCGCCACGACCCGGCGATACCCCGAGCGGCCTTCGACCTCGCCTGCCAGACGGAAACGGGTGATCCCCAGACCGGTGATCATATAACGGCCGTCGCCGGTCTCGCCGAAGGCGGCGATGCGCGCCAGCGTCCCGACGTTGTAGAGGCCCCGCACATTGGACCCGGTTACCCCTTCGGGCGCCGGCTGAACCAGGGCGAACAGGCGCCCGGCCCCCAGCGCAGCGTCGGTCAGCGCTAGATAACACGGCTCGAACACGGTCAGCGGCAGACGCCCGCCCGGTAGCAGCAAGGCACCGGAGACGGCAAAGACCGGCAGAACCCGGGGAAGATCCTTGGCCTGCAGCGCCCCCATCTCAGGAGAACAGCATCGCGGAGAGGCGGCGCCGGCCGGCGACCGTCAATTTGTGGGTGGGGCCCAGGGCTTCGAACAGCTTGAGCAGCTGCTTGCGGGCCGCATCCTCGTTCCAGGCGCGATCGCGGCGGAACAGCTCCAGGAGCTCATCCACCGCCGCTTCCTGCTCTCCGGCGCCGTAATAGGCCAGGGCCAGATCGTAGCGCGCCTGATGATCGTCGGCATCATTGGCCAAGCGGCGGCGCAACTCAGCAGTTTCGCCGGTGGCTCCGGCGGCGTGCTCGGCCAGCTCCAGCGCAGTCCTCACCGCGGCGATTTCGGCGTTCTTGCCCAGCTCGGGCGGCAATTGCGCCAACGTCTGCTTGGCTGCGTCGGTCTCGCCCAACGCCAGCAGGCAACGCAGCAGGCCGGCTGTAGCGCCGGCATGGCCGGGATCTTCGGCCAGGACTTCCCGGAAAGCGGCGGCGGCAGTCTCGGCCTCGCCATCGGCCAGCAGCTGCTTCGCCTCGGACACCAGTTCGTCGAGCGACATCTCAGGCGCGGCGCCGGCGGTCAGGCGTTGCAGGAAGGAGCGGATTTGGCTCTCCGGCAGGGCACCGGTGAAGGCATCCACTGGCCGGCCGCCCTTGAAGGCGTAAACCGTCGGCACGGACTGGATGCGCAGCTGCGCCGCCAGCTGCTGTTCCTTATCCACGTCGATCTTGACCATGCGCACGGCACCGCGCATCTCGCGCACCACCTTTTCCAGCGCCGGGCCCAATTGCTTGCATGGGCCGCACCAGGTCGCCCAAAAATCGACAATGACCACGGTCTTCTGCGACGCCTCGATGACGTCGGTCACGAAGGTCGCGGCGCTGCCGTCCTTGATGAGATCGCCCGCGGCGGCACCGCCGGCGGCAGCGGGTTTCGCGCCCTTGCCGAAGATGAGATCCATGGTCATCGGTTCCATGTGGAGTTGGACCCGCAATAGATGGACCGTACCCGCCCGGCTGGCAAGGGCAAACCGGCCAGGAAACCGCCCCGAAACTCGGCCAAATGCCTTAATGCGAAAATTATCGAAAAAAGAGCTTGCGCGCCCCACAGCTTTCCCGTAATTATCCGGGCCTCCGACGCGGTGAGCGACGGAGGCGCCAGGAAGCGGGCGTAGCTCAGGGGTAGAGCA
>JAEZFE010000428.1 GCA_023437865.1 Pseudomonadota bacterium
CGGGAAACCTTGACGCCGCAGCACCTGCAGCACGCCGTTGACGGCGGGCAGATCCTCGACCTCGGCGGATTCGGTGAGCTCGAACAGCAGCCGTCCGCGCATGTCGGGGTTTTGGTCCAGCATGTTCAGCAGGCGCCGCGCGGTGTCGGGGTGCGACAGCGAGCGGCCCGACAGGTTGACCGCGAAGCGCAGGGCGCCATGGTTACCCTGGGGCGAGCGGATGAAGTCCATGGTGCGGGACAGGATGGCCAGGTCCAGGCCGCCGACGATGCCCACGTTCTCGGCGAAGGTCACGGTCTCGAATGGTGAGGACTGGCCGGGGAAGCGCACCAGACATTCGAAGTGATGGACGACGCCGTTCCACAGATCGACGATGGGCTGGAACACCAGCTCGAAGTCGCCGGAATCAATGACCGCCTTGATCTCGCGCATATGGGCCACGGTCTCGGAAAGGCGCGGCTTGAAGTCGGCGGTCAGCCCGTCGAGGGTCATGGAGCCGCTCTGCGAGAAGGCGTTCAGGCTGTAGATCAGCGCATTCGCCGCTTCTTCCGACGAGATGCCGGCACCGTCCAGCGCCAGCGAAGTCAGCGAGACCGGTGCGCTACCCGACGACGGCAGAAAGGCTTTGACCAGCTCACCCACCACCTGCTCGATATCGTTGGTTGCCACATTGGGGGCATGGATCAGGCCAAAGCGGTTGTCGCCCAGCTCGCCGACGGCGTCGCCGCCCACGGAATGGGCCTTCAGCGTTCCCCCTAATCGGGCCATGAACTCGTCGGCGGCCAACGGCCCGGCCTCGGCGCGCACCAGCTCGACCTGTGGCACCTCCAGCAAGGTCAGGCGGTAGGCCTCGTCCGGGTTGGCGCTGGCCGATTCGGCCAGCATCTTGCGCGCCAGATCGGTGAAGTCGTCCTTGTCCAGCAGGCCGCTGATGGGGTCGTAGGATTCGGCGGGCAGGTCCAGGCTGCTGGCATGGGTCAGTGCCACCAGCCGCGCCCCGGTGCGGTGCGGATGGCGATAGCCGGACAGCGCCACCGGCTTGGACGGGTGGCCCTCGGCGGCGGTGTGCAGCACCAGGTGGCGCACCCGGTGGCCTTCGTCCATGCGGGCCAGGGCGCGGGCGATCCGTTGGGAATCCTCGGGGACGAACAGGGCGGCCAGTGGCACCGTTGAAAGCAGGCGGGCGGGCCGACCAGCCAGCGACATGGCGGCGCCCACGGCGAAACCCATGGTTCCGTCCGGTTCGACCTCGATCAACAGGTCGGCTGCGGCAAACGCGAAGGCGACGTACAGGTCCCGGGATCGGTTCAGGTCGCCGGCGGCAGTGGTCATCAACAGGCCTTTGTTTGTCCACAACCACTATGACATGGCCCAGGGCCGCGCGCCATACGTGCCGGGCGCTTGCAATGGCTTTCCCGAATCGTTATAAGCGTTCCCTTCGCGAGCGAACCAGGGCCTGTGGCATGCCTTGGCGCTCCCTCGAGAACTCGCACCGATAAGGAAAGCGAAAATGCCCAAGATGAAGACCAAGAGCGCCGCCAAGAAGCGGTTCAAGCTCACCGCCTCCGGCAAGGTCAAGGGTAACGTCGCCAACAAGCGTCACTGCTTGTCGGCCAAGCCCCAAGACATGAAGCGTCAGGCCCGCGGCACGTTCATCCTGTTCAAGGCTGACGGCGAAAAGGTCAAGCAGTACTACTTGCCGAACGGAGCTAAGTAAATGGCGCGCGTCAAGCGGGGTGTGATCGGTCACGCCCGTCACAAGAAGATTCTGAAGCTGGCCAAGGGCTATCGCGGCCGTGCCAATTCGTGCTTCCGCATTGCGATCGAGAAGGTCGAAAAGGCGCTGCGTTACGCCTATCGCGACCGTCGCGCCAAGAAGCGTGACTTCCGCGGCCTGTGGATCCAGCGCATCAACGCCGGCACCCGTCAGTACGGCATGCCCTATTCCCGCTTCATGAACGGCCTGAAGAAGGCTGGCATCGCGCTCGACCGCAAGGTCCTCGCCGACATCGCGGCGCGCGAGCCGGAAGCCTTCAAGTCGCTGGTTGAAAAGGCCCAGGCGGCCCTCCAGTAAGGCTTGTCCGCTCTCCCTCGCGGGGAGTGGGAAATTACAGGGAGGGGTCGCCCGACGGGCGGCCCCTTTTTGCGTCTGTAAGGGAAGAAGTTATGGACGAACTCGAGAAGATCCGCGCCGAGGCCATGAGCTCGGTGACGTCCGCGTCGTCATTGGCCGATTTGGAAGACGTGCGCGTCGCCACCCTGGGCAAGAAGGGCACCATTTCGGCGCTGATGGCGACCCTGGGTAAGATGAGCCCGGATGAGCGCAAGGCCGCCGGCGCGCGCCTCAATGCCGTCAAGGACGAGGTGGCCGAGTCCATCGCCGCCCGCAAGGCCGATCTGGAGGCCAAGGCGCTGGACGAACGGCTGGCCCGCGAGCGCGTCGATGTGACGCTGCCGATGCGCCCCGAGACGCAAGGGCGCATCCATCCGATCTCCCAGGTCATGGACGAGATGATCGCCATCTTCGCCCAGATGGGCTTCGAGGTGGCGGAAGGTCCGGATATCGAGGATGATTTCCATAACTTCACCGCGCTGAACATCCCCGCCGAGCACCCCGCCCGGCAGATGCACGACACCTTCTATTTCGGCGAGAAGGCGGACGGCTCGCGCCATCTGCTGCGCACCCATACCAGCCCGGTGCAGATCCGCACCATGCTGTCCAACAAGCCGCCGATCCGCATCATCGCCCCGGGCCGCAC
>JAEZFE010000257.1 GCA_023437865.1 Pseudomonadota bacterium
GTTCGGGCGTTAGAGCAGACGGTCGAGGCGGATGCGGTGGCGGCTGTCGGTCAGCCGCCACACGCCGCCCATGACGGCGGCGACCGCCCCCAGGCCGGTTCCGCCGGCGATCAGGAACATGATCAGAATCTGGTATTTGACCGCCTCGACCGGTTCGACGCCGCCGAGGATCTGGCCGGTCATCATGCCGGGCAGCGACACCACGCCGGTGGCGGCCATGGCATTGATGATCGGTGTCCAGGCGGTGGCGAGCGCACCGCGCACCACCGGTGCCATAGCTCTAAAGCGGTCACTGCCCAGCATGAGCTGAGCCTCGATGGCGGCGCGGCGCGTATGGACGTTTGCCATCAGGGTGTTCAGGCCCAGGGCGATACCGGTCATGGTGTTGCCCAGCACCATGCCGAGCAGCGGAATGGCATAGCGCGGATCGTACCAGGGGTCCGATCTTAACTGGGTGGTCAGCGCGAACAGCGTGACCACGCCCGCGGCGATCAGCATGCAGCCGGTGCCCAGGCCATACGCCCACGGACCGGCCAGTTTGCGGTCCTGGCGAGCATGGATCTCGTAGCCGGCAAACAGCACCATGCTCAATGCCACGGCCAAGGTCAGCCAGGGCGAGACGGTGGCGAACAGCCAGGTCAGCACCAGACCGACCAGCAGCAATTGCACCACCATCCGCACTGACGCTATCAGCAGCTTGCGTTCCAGCCCCAGCCCCAGCGCCATGGACAGGCCACCGTTCAGCACCACCAGGAGACCGGCGATCAGCAGATCGGAAAGGTCCAGACGGATGTAGGTCATGACGCGCTCGCCCTGCCCCGCTCGACCATCAGCCGGCGCGGTGACAGCCGTGCCGCCTGATCCGGGTCATGGCTGACCCACACCACGCCCATCCCCTCCGCGCAGGCATCGGCCACCAGCCGTTCGGCGGCAAGCGTCGAGGCGCGGTCGAGAGCCGACGTGGGCTCATCGAGCAGCAGCACGCGGGGTC
This sequence comes from Pseudomonadota bacterium, assembly GCA_023437865.1. Lineage (GTDB taxonomy): Bacteria > Pseudomonadota > Alphaproteobacteria > Rhodospirillales > Magnetospirillaceae > Magnetospirillum. Next base: position 992 of record JAEZFE010000257.1, read on the forward strand.
GACGCTCCAACGCCCGCAGCAACGCCAGGCGTTGGCGTTCGCCGGTTGAACATTGCATCACCGGCTGGACGCCCTTGTCGGGTGCAAGGCCCAGGCTTGCCACCGGCACACGGTTCCAATCGAGAAAATGCTCGCCCACCCGCTCCGCCCACCAGCCGGGTTCGGCGGGCACGTAGCCCACCAGGGCACGCCAGGCGGGCCCGCTCATATCGGCGCGGCTGCGGCCGTCGAGGGTGACGTCGCCTTCATTGGGGTCCAGATCGGCCAGCGCACGCAGAAGCAGCGACTTGCCGGCGCCCGAAGGCCCCTGAACCACCAGGCATTCACCGGGCGCGAGACTAAAGGACACCGGCTCAAGGCCGGGGCGGTGGAGGGATCGGACGACCAGCATGGCCGCACCCTAACAGCGTCAGATGCGCCAGCCCAGCGCAACCGTCATGCGCGGGAATGGCTCCGGCACGGCACCCACCCAACCGGCAGTGCCGTGCCCAAGAATTGCCAGAAACGCCAACCGGGCAGGCCCCCTCCCGCCAGGAGAGGGGGCAAGACGGTCACGCCCCTTCGATCTCGCCCATGGCGGATTGAAGGTAATTGGGCAAGCCCATGCTCTGGACCAGGCCCAACTGGGTTTCCAGCCAATCGATGTGCTCCTCGGTCTCCTCCAGGATCTCGCGCAACTCGTGGCGGGTCTGGAAGTCCTGCTTGGATTCAGCCAAGGCGATGGCGGCGATCAACTCGTCGCGTTCCTGCTGCTCGCTCTTGAGGTCGCTTTCGAGGATTTCGGGGACATCCTCGCCGATATGGAGCTTGCCGAGGTCCTGCAAATTGGGCAGGCCTTCGAGGAAGAGGATACGCTCGATGATCTCATCGGCGTGCTTCATCTCTTCGATGGAATGCTTGTAGATGGCCTTGCCGAGCTCGCGGAAGCCCCAATTCTTCAGCATGCGGGCATGCAGGAAGTACTGGTTGATGGCGGTCAGCTCGGTCTTGAGAATGCCGTTGAGCGCGGCGATGACGTCCTTGTCGCCCTGCATGATCCCCTCCCCTTACGAATCCGAAATGCCGGCGGCGGCCGATTGCTGATAATTGGCCAGGCCCAGGGCGTTGATCAGGAACAGCTGCTGCTCCAGCCAATGGGTGTGGTCGTTCTCGGTATCGGCCAGAAGCTCACGCAGCAGGTGGCGGGTTTCGTAATCCTGCACCTGCTCGCAATGGGCGATGGCCTCCTTGAGGTTGGCGACCACCGCCAGCTCGTAGGCGAGATCGTTCTTCATCATGGACGGCACGTCCGAGCCGATGGCCAGCGGCGCGCGCGCGGCAACGTCGGGAATACCATCGAGGAACAGGATGCGGCGGACCAGGCGGCTGGCGTGCTCCAGCTCCTCCTCGCGCTCATGCTCCAGACGCTCGTACAGCTTCTTGAAGCCCCAGTTCTCGTACATGCGGGAATGGATAAAGTACTGGTCGGCGGCGGTCAGTTCGCCGGTAAGGAGCTTGTTCAAACGGTCGATAACGCTGGGTATGCCCTTCATGGCGAGCCCCTATCAATCTGGAAACATGGGTCGAATGTGCCCCCTGGAGCATCACCCGGCAAGACTAAGTTTTTGAAATTATAAGATTTTTGCGCTTTTCAGAATTATTCTCAACTAGCGCCCACCCTTTGCGGCGCGCACGACCTTATGTCTGCGGCACCGGCAGACACCAGCGGGACAAAGGTGCTTCGGCCTTCAGGGAGAGGGGGCGATCAACCAACGGGGTGATGTTGACGAATTCGAAGGCGCCCCTGCCCAACATTTGAACACCGGCATTCACTCCTCGGGCGGCAGGCGCAGCACTAGTCTTCCGGCCCGAAGCACTGCGAGAAATCACCGCATTGTTCGCACAAGGGCGACTTGCAGATTTTCACTCCCTCGTCCTCGCACATCTGTCGGTAAAAGAATTTCTTCCACTTCATGTCGCGCACGTTCCGCGACGCCAGCGGATGAAAATGGCGGTTCAGCAACCCCGATAGATCAGTGCGGGTCGCAAGGCCCAGGTCCTGCCACAGATGGTCCGGTTCGAGTGACCGCCGCGCTATCATGGCCGCCAGCCATTGCGCCTCGTCTTCCCCCGGTCGGGTCGCGTTGTCGGCCAAGAGGCGGCGCAAATCGGGCTCCTCAATGGCATCCTCCCCCGCCCCCTCGGGTTGGCCATCCAAAAGCCACAGGGCTGCCGGAAAGTACGCGTTCAGCAAGCGGGCCAGGTCGTCCCGACCCAATCCAACCGCCTCGGGCAGTGGCCGGGGCCTCTGTGAGTATCCCTTGGCAAGGACGCAGGCGAAGACATGACGGTCGAACGGATCGCCCGTCCCCATGCTCGCCATCAGCCGATGATAGATTTCCGACATACCCGCCGCCCCGCTGCTACGACCGGAGGATGCCTCGCAAAGGCTGGGCCAGCTTAACTTTTCCCGTAATGAGAGAGACCGCCGCGAACAGCATAACCATACATACCAAAGGGATTTGGAAATCCGGCAAATACGGCGATCACCGCATTGTTTCCCCGCCCCTGCCTGTTCTAAAGTCGTAGATCCGGGGAATAAAGGTATTACACATGTCGATGGTT
>JAEZFE010000351.1 GCA_023437865.1 Pseudomonadota bacterium
GTGGAGGGACACGTGAAAGGTTCCGTTGTTTACCTGACTTGTCCTGGCCCTGTGGCGCTCCCATACTCCCATTTGACAAGCACAAGGAGACATGGCCTACTTTTGAAAAATTAAGGAAGAACGCCTCAAGGGGAGGACAATAGTCCACGCGCTCCGCAACAGTTGTGGCGCAGCGCAACAAATTTTCCGCTGCAACAAAAAAGAACTCGCCGCCGGGAGGGTCAAATGGGAGACGATTTCATCGTCGAAACCCGTAACCTGACGAAAGAATTCAAAGGTTTTGTCGCGGTGTCGGACGTCAATCTGAAGGTCCGCCGCAATACTATCCATGCCCTTATCGGCCCCAATGGCGCCGGCAAGACCACCTGCTTCAATCTGATCACCAAGTTCCTGCCGCCGTCGCGCGGCCAGATCCTTTTCAACGGGCGCGACATCACCCATGCCAAGCCGGCGGCCATCGCGCGGCAGGGCATGGTGCGCAGCTTCCAGATTTCGGCGGTGTTCGGTCACCTGACCGCCCTAGAAAACGTGCGCGTGGCGCTGCAGCGCAAGCTGGGCACGTCGTTCCAGTTCTGGAAGTCCGACAACAGCCTCGCCGACCTTAACGGCCGCGCCCTGGAATTGCTGGAGGCGGTCGGCGTCGCCGAGTACCGCGACACTCCAGCGGGCGAGCTATCTTATGGCCGCAAGCGCGCTCTCGAAATCGCCACCACGCTGGCGCTCGACCCCGAGATGCTGCTGTTGGACGAGCCCATGGCCGGCATGGGCACCGAGGACGTGGCCCGCACCGCCGAACTGATCCGCCGCGTCGCCAAGGACCGCACGGTGCTGATGGTCGAACACAATCTGTCCGTCGTGGCCGATCTGTCCGACACCATCACGGTGCTGAAGCTGGGCAAGGTGCTGGCCGAAGGGCCGTACGCGGAAATCTCCAAAAACCCCGAAGTCATCGAGGCCTACATGGGGCACGGCCATGCATAACGGCGCTTTGCTGAAGGTCGAAGGCCTGGAGGCGTGGTACGGCGAGTCCCACGTGCTGCACGGCATGAATTTCGAGATCCATCCCGGCGAGGTGGTGACCCTGCTGGGCCGCAACGGCGTGGGCAAGTCCACCACCATGCGCTCGATCATGGGCATCGTCGGCAAGCGGGCGGGGTCGATCACCTACCAGGGCACCGAGACCATCAAGCTGGCCTCCAACAAGATCGCCCGGCTCGGCATCGCCTATTGCCCCGAGGAACGCGGCATCTTCTCGTCGCTGAACGTCAGGGAAAACATGCTGCTGCCGCCGCAGGTGCTGCCCGGCGGCCTGTCGGTCGAGGAAGTCTACCAGCTGTTTCCGCGCCTGCAGGAACGCGCTTCCAGCCAGGGCACCAAGCTGTCGGGCGGCGAGCAGCAGATGCTGGCCATCGCCCGTATCCTGCGCACCGGCGCCAAGCTGCTGCTGCTCGACGAGCCCACCGAGGGCCTGGCCCCGGTCATCGTGCAGCATATCGGCGAGATCATCCGCCAGCTCAAGGCGCGCGGCTTCACCATCCTGCTGGTGGAACAGAATTTCCACTTCGCCGCCACGGTGGCCGACCGCCATTACGTGGTCGAACATGGCCGGGTCATCGACATGATTCCCAATGCCGACCTGTCCGCCAACATGGAGAAGCTGAAGACTTACCTGGGTGTTTAGGGAAAGCCTACCCATCTCACCGCCAAAGGCGGGAGAGGAAAAAATAAACAAATAAGTACTCGGAGGTTCACGAACATGCTCAAGAAGGCACTGGTAGGCGCGGTGGCCGCGCTGGCTTTGACCGCCGGCACCGCGAATGCTCAATTCTCGGACAACAAGATCAAGATCGGCGTGCTGACCGATCTCTCCGGCACCTATTCGGACCTCGCCGGCCAGGGCTCGGTGGTCGCCGCCCAGATGGCTATCGAGGATTTCGGCGGCAAGCTCAACGGCATGCCCATCGAACTGGTCTCGGCCGACCACCAGAACAAACCCGACATCGCCAGCTCCATCGCCCGCAAATGGTATGACGCCGAGCAGGTGGACGCGGTCTTCGACCTGGTCACCACCGCCGCCGCCGTCGCGGTGCGCGAAGTGAGCCGCGAGAAGGGCAAGATCGACATGAATTCCGGCGCGGGCTCTACCGTGCTGACCAACGACAAGTGCTCGCCCACCGGCTTCCACTGGACCTACGACGTCTACGCCATGGCAGTGGGCACCGGCAACGCCGTGGTCAAGCAAGGCGGCGACACCTGGTTCTTCCTGACCGCCGACTACGCCTTCGGTCACGACCTCGAGGCCCAGACCGCCAAGGTGGTCAAGGCCAATGGCGGCACGGTCAAGGGCACGGTGCGCCATCCCTTCCCCAATTCCGACTTCTCGTCGTTCCTACTGCAGGCCCAGGCGTCGCAGGCCAAGATCATCGGCCTCGCCAATGCCGGCTCGGACACCATCAACGCCATCAAGCAGGCCAAGGAATTCGGCATCACCCAGGGCGGCCAGCAGCTCGCCGGCCTTCTGGTGTTCATCTCCGACGTCCACTCGCTGGGCCTCGACACCGCCCAGGGCATGCTGCTGACCACCGGCTATTACTGGGACAAGGACGATGGCAGCCGCGCCTTCGGCAAGAAGTGGAGCGAGCGCATGAAGGGCCGCATGCCGACCATGGTCCATGCCGGCGTCTATTCCTCGGTGCTTCACTACCTGCGCTCGGTCCAGGCCGCCAAGACCGATGAGGGCATCAAGGTCGCCGACCAGATCCGCACGTTGCCGATCAACGATTTCTTCGCCAAAAACGGCAAGGTCCGCCCCGATGGCCGCATGGTCCACGACATGTACCTGGCCCAGGTGAAGAAGCCGTCGGAAGCCAAGGGCCCGTGGGATTACTACAACATCCTGCGCACCATTCCGGGCGACGAGGCGTTCAAGCCGCTGTCGGAAAGCACCTGCCCGCTGGTCAAGAAGTCCTGATCTAGGTATGACCCCGGGGGCGCGCCATGCGCCTCCGGGTGCCGGCACGCCGCCGATAGGGAGAGCAAGAAACGACCATGATGACCGTCTTCGGCATACCGGCCGCCGCCCTGTTCGGCCAGCTTCTGCTGGGCCTGATCAACGGCGCGTTCTACGCCATGCTGAGTCTGGGCCTGGCCCTGATCTTCGGCTTGCTCAACATCATCAACTTCAGCCACGGTGCCCAATACATGATGGGGGCCTTCGTGGCCTGGCTGATCCTGACCTATGCCGGCGCGGGCTATTGGGTGGCGCTGATCGTCGCCCCCATCATCGTCGCCGCCATCGGCATTGTCATCGAGCGCACCATGCTGTCGCGGCTCTATAAGCTCGACCACCTGTATGGTTTGCTGCTGACCTTCGGCCTGGCGCTGATCATCGAGGGAGTGTTCCGCCAGCTCTACGGCATCTCGGGCATGCCCTACGCGGTTCCCAAGGAACTGGCCGGCGGCTGGAACCTCGGCTTCATGTACCTGCCCATCTATCGCGGCTGGGTCGTTCTGGCCTCGCTGGTGCTGTGCCTGGGCACCTGGTTCGCCATCGAGAAGACCAAGCTGGGCGCCTACCTGCGCGCCGCCACCGAGAACCCCACCCTCGTCCAGGCCATGGGCGTCAACGTTCCGGTGATGATCACACTGACCTACGGCTTCGGCGTGGCGTTGGCCGCCATCGCCGGCGTGCTGGCCGCCCCGGTCTATTCGGTCAACCCGCTGATGGGGTCGAACCTAATCATCGTGGTGTTCGCGGTGGTGGTGATCGGCGGCATGGGCTCGATCATGGGCTCGGTGCTGACCGGCTTCATGCTGGGTCTTCTGGAGGGCCTCACCAAGGTGTTCTACCCGGAAGCTGCGGCGACCGTCATCTTCATGGTCATGGTGGTGGTGCTGCTGATCAAGCCCGCCGGCCTGTTCGGCAAGGGAGCCTGAGCGATGGCGAAACACGATGTTGCCCTGACCGCCGCCCCGCTGGGCGCCCCCGCCAAGCCCACCTCGCGCCAGACCATCTTCGTGCTGGCGCTGCTGGGGCTGGCCCTGGTGGCCCCCATGGGCATCTACCCGGTCTTCCTGATGAAGGGGTTGTGCTTCGCCCTGTTCGCCTCGGCGTTCAATTTGCTGCTTGGCTATGTGGGCCTGCTGTCCTTCGGCCACGCCATGTTCTTCGGCTGGTCGGCCTATGTGACGGCGCACGCCGCCAAGGTCTGGGGCCTCACCCCCGAGCTTGCCATCCTGGCCGGCGTCGCGCTGGCCGCCGTGATGGGCACGGTGGTGGGTTGGCTCGCCATCCGGCGCCAGGGCATCTACTTCGCCATGATCACGCTGGCGCTGGCCCAGTTGATGTTCTTCCTGGCGGTGCAGGCGCCGTTCACCCACGGCGAGGACGGCATCCAGGGCGTGCCGCGCGGGCACCTGTTCGGGCTGATCGACCTCAACAACATGATGAACATGTATTACTTCGTGCTGGCGGTATTCGTGGCGGCGCTGCTGTTCCTCTACCGTGTCGTCCACTCGCCGTTCGGCCAGGTGCTCAAGGCCATCCGCGACAACGAGCCGCGCGCCATCTCGCTGGGCTATCAGGTCGAGCGCTACAAGCTGATCGCCTTCGTGCTGTCGGCCATGCTGGCCGGCCTCGCCGGTTCGGTCAAAAGCCTGGTGTTCCAGTTGGCATCCCTGGCCGACGTGCATTGGCACGCCTCGGGCGAGGTGGTGCTGATGACGCTGCTGGGCGGCGTCGGCACCGTGTTCGGGCCCACCGTCGGTGCCTTCCTGGTGGTGACCATTCAGAACTACTTCTCCGAGGTGGGCTCGTGGGTCACCATCATCCAGGGCGGGATCTTCGTGGTCTGCGTGCTGGCGTTCCGCAGCGGCATCGTCGGCGTCATCGCACCGTGGCTGAAGAAGCGCGGCATCCAGGCATAACGGGGGAGAGCGAGCATGTACAAGGATATCCTGGTCCATCTCGACGGCGGCGACCGCGACCCGTTGCGCATCACCGCCGCCCTGAACCTGGCCAAGCGCTTCGGCGGACGGCTAACCGGTCTGTTCGCCCGCGCCGAGCACAACAAGGCCGCCCAGGTGGCCCGCCGTGGCTCGGACAGCTTCGAAATTGCCGCCAAGCATTCGGAGGAGCAGTTCACCCAGGCCGCTGCCGATGCCGGCGTGCCGGTACGCTGGTGGCGTCTGGCCCATGGCGAGCCCGGTCACGTACTGCACGAG
>JAEZFE010000383.1 GCA_023437865.1 Pseudomonadota bacterium
CCTACTGCAATACCGTGCCGACGCCCGATGGCGGCACCCACGAGCAGGGCCTGCGCAACGCCCTGACCAAGGGCCTGCGCGCCTATGGCGATCTGCTGGGCAACAAGAAGGCGGCTCAGATCACCGCCGAGGATGTGCTGTCAGGCTCGTGCATCCTGGTCAGCCTGTTCATCCGTGATCCGCAATTCCAGGGCCAGACCAAGGACAAGCTGGTGACCGTCGAGGCCACCCGTTTGGTCGAGAATGCGGTCAAGGACCATTTCGACCACTGGCTGTCGGCAGACCCGGATTCGGGCAAGGCCCTGCTGGGCCGCATCATCGACCGCGCCGAGGAGCGTGCGCGCAAGAAAGCGGCCAAGGAAACAAACCGCAAGAGCGCCACCAAGCGCTTGCGCCTGCCCGGTAAGCTGGCCGACTGCACGCGCCAGGTCAATGTGGGCACCGAACTGTTCCTGGTCGAGGGTGACTCGGCGGGCGGCTCCGCCAAGTCCAGCCGCAACCGCGAGACCCAGGCCATCCTGCCGCTTAAGGGCAAGATCCTGAACGTGGCCTCGGCCAGCACCGACAAGATGCGGCAGAACCAGGAGGTCAAGGACCTTATCGAGGCACTGGGTTGCGGCATCCGCGATGGCTTCGACGCCGAGAAGCTGCGCTATGAACGCATCATCATCATGACCGACGCCGACGTCGACGGCGCCCATATCGCGTCGCTGCTGATGACGTTCTTCTATCAGGAAATGCCCGACCTCATCCGCCAAGGTCACCTTTTCCTCGCCATGCCGCCCCTGTACCGCCTGGCCCACGGCCAGACGGTGGTCTATGGCCGCGACGACGCCCACAAGGAAGAGCTGCTGCGCACCCTGTTTGCCGGCAAGAAGAACGTGGAGATCAGCCGCTTTAAGGGTCTGGGCGAAATGCCCCCGGCCCAGTTGAAGGAAACCACCATGGACCCCACCAAGCGGACGCTCATCCGCGTGACGCTCCCCTCGGGCCGCACCGAGGAAGATCACGAGGAAGCCAAGGACGCCGCCAATCTGGTGGAAACCCTGATGGGCAAGAAGGCCGAACTGCGGTTCCACTACATCCAGAAGCACGCGAAATTCGCGCGCGACCTGGATGTGTAAGGGCTGCGACTAGCTCTTTGTCCTCCTGATTTCGCCGCGTGGGCAGTGGTGCTTCTCCCTCCGTCTCACCAAATGGTGGGTGTCGGGTTGGGAGGGCGCCTCCATGTCGTTTGGACGAATGGGTCTGGTTTGCGCCTTCGTCGCCACCAGCGTGGCGGCGGGGGGGATCGCCTTTGCTCAGAAATCTCCATCCGACCCTCAGATCGCCCACATCGCAGTGACCGCCGGCGAGATCGATGTCAAGGCGGCGCAGATGGCGCTGAAGAATTCCAAGAACAAGGACGTGCGTGATTTCGCCGCCGCCATGGTGCGCGACCACAAGAAGGTCAACGAACAGGCGGCGGTGCTGATGCGGGAGTTGCGCGCCCAGCCTGAGGACAACGCCACCAGCAAGACCCTGGTGGCCCAGGCCAAGCAAGACCGCGAGCAGATCCGCGCGCTCAAAGGGGCTGACTTCGACAGGGCCTATATCGAGCACGAGGTGGCCTACCACAAGGCCATCAATTCCCAGCTTGCCGATACCCTGATCCCGGCGGCCAGGGCGCCCCAACTCAAGGCATTCCTCGAACAGGGGCTGGGCCTGTTCCAGGCGCACCAGCAGCATGCCGAAGAGGTGGCCGCCAAGCTGCCCTAGCCCCTCCGGGCGTCTTATACCCCTTCCGAGAACGCCCCGCGCCAACCACCTCCCCGGTTGAGAATGGTCGAGCGGAGAGGGCGGTATGGTTTTTTCCAACCTGCGGGTGAGCCGGCGCGGGGGGTTGCTGGCCCCGGTGGTTCTGCTGGCGCTGCTGGCGGCCTCGGTGATCGGGACGCTGGTGCACGTGGCCGCCGACGAGGTCAATGGCGCGGCGCGGGCCGGCAGCCTGCGTCTGGCCCGGTCCATGCTGCGTGCGGTCGAGGTCCAGGTGGCGCGGTTTACCAATGACTATGCCCGCTGGGATGAGGCCTATACCAAGCTGGTCGTGCAATACGACCCCGACTGGGCGGATCTGAACCTGGGCGAGGAAATGCACACCATGCTGGCAATGAACCACACCGTGGTGTTCGCTGCCGACGGCTCGGCTCTGTACTCGCATGGTGGCGAAAAATTGTTCGGCCTGGCCGAAGCCCATTCCTCGGTACGGGCGTTGGCGTCGCAGGCCCTGGCCAAGAGCGGGCTCGACCAGGTAGCGGTCGGGGCAGCGGTCCTTGACGGCGAACTGCACATGGTGGCGCTGTCGGTGATACGTCCGCAGCGTCCGGAACTCGCCTCGGCCTCGGCCGGCCCTGTCATGCTGCTGATGGCTCGCCGCCTGGATGAGCGCTGGCTGGCGACGCAGGCCGAGGATTTCATGCTGACCGGGCTGCACTTGCATGAAGCCTCGGAACCGGACGACGCCACAATGCCGATCACGAGCGTCAATGGTGATTTGCTGGCCTGGCTGGCTTGGGTTCCCGACAAGCCGGGCGGAATGATGTTGCGGCGCATTGGGGCGCCGTTGGTGTTCGTGCTGATGGCGGGCGGCATGCTGGCCTTGGTTATCATCGAGCGCGCCGGGCGCATTGCCGATCAGGTGGAAAACGCCAACCAGCGCCTGCGCGATGTCAATGACCGGCTGGAGCGCACCGTGTCCGAGCGCACCCACGCCCTCCGCCAGGAGGTTGAGGAGCGCCGCCAAGCCCAGCAGAACCTGCTGCATGAGGCGACCCATGATGGCTTGACCGGGCTTCCCAACCGGGCGTTGTTGATGGATCGCCTGGACGGCGCGCTGGTCCGCGCCCGGCGCCATCCCGGATCGCGGGTGGCGCTGCTGTTCCTCGATTGCGACCGCTTCAAACTCATCAACGACACCATGGGCCACCCGGTGGGGGACGAGCTGCTGATCCAACTGGCCGGGCGCCTGCAAGGGGCGGTGCGCGCGGTGGACACCGTGGCGCGCCTGGGAGGCGACGAATTCGCCGTTCTGCTGGACGGCGTGGCGGAGGCTGACGAAGCGGTGACCGCCGCCCAGCGCGTACAGGAGGCCATGGAGGCCCCCTTTGCCCTGGCCGGGCGGGCGGTGCCGGTCAAGGCCAGCATCGGGATCGCGCTGGCTGCCGAGGGCGCGACCGACAGCAGCATCCTGCTGCGTGACGCCGACATCGCCATGTACCGGGCCAAGGCCGGCGGGGCGGGACGCATGGCGATGTTCGAGCCGGCCATGCTGGAGGAGAACTTCGCCAAGATGGAGATCGAGGCGGAGTTGCGCGCCGCCTTGGCCTCGGGCGACCAGCTTTACGTGGTCTACCAGCCCATCGTGTCGCTGGCGGATGGCGGCGCGCGGCTGTCGGGCTTCGAGGCGCTGGCACGCTGGCGTCATCCCCGCCTCGGCATGGT
>JAEZFE010000406.1 GCA_023437865.1 Pseudomonadota bacterium
GGGTTCGCCGCAATCCCATCAGACAGAGACATTGCCCGTCATGAGACCTTCCGGCCGCGCTTTCGACCAGCTCCGCACCATTTCGCTCGAACCCGGTTTCGCCAAATACGCCGAGGGTTCGTGCCTGGCCCGCTTCGGCGACACCCACGTGCTGTGCACCGCCTCCGTCGAGGAAAAGGTGCCGCCGTTCCTGCGCAATACCGGCAAGGGCTGGGTCACCGCCGAATACGGCATGCTGCCGCGTTCGACCCATTCGCGCACCGACCGCGAGGCCGCCAAGGGCAAGCAATCGGGCCGCACCCAGGAAATCCAGCGCCTGATCGGCCGCTCGTTGCGCGCCGTCACCGACCTGCCGGCCATGGGCGAGATGCAGATCAAGGTCGATTGCGACGTGCTGCAGGCCGATGGCGGCACCCGCACCGCCTCGATCACCGGCGCCTATGTGGCGTTGCACCTGGCCTTCCAGAAGCTGGTCGAAGCCGGCAAGCTGAAAGCGATCCCGCTGATCGACCAATTGGCCGCCGTGTCCTGCGGCATCTATGAGGGCCATGCGGTGCTCGACCTGGATTATGCCGAGGACAGCTCGGCCCAGGCCGATTCCAATTTCGTGCTGACCGGTTCGGGCGGCATCGTCGAGGTCCAGGGCACCGCCGAGGAGCGTCCGTTCTCGCGCGACCAGTTCCAGATGCTGCTGGCCCTGGCCGAGAAGGGCGTGGCCGAACTGGCCCTGGCTCAGAAGCGGGCGCTGGGGCTGGCATGAGCCGCACGTTCTCCTCGGGCCCCGGCGGGATGCACAAGCTGGTCATCGCCAGCCACAATGCCGGCAAGGTGCGCGAGATCGGCGAGTTGCTGGCGCCCTTCGGCGTCGAGGTGGTATCCGCCGGCACCCTGGGCCTGCCCGAGCCCGAGGAGACCGGCACCACCTTCGTCGCCAATGCCGAACTGAAGGCCCACGCCGCCGCCAAGGCCGCGAACCTGCCGGCCCTGGCCGACGATTCCGGCTTGGCAGTGGATGGCTTGGGTGGCGATCCCGGCATCTATTCCGCCCGCTGGGCCGGCCCGAGCAAGGATTTCACCGCCGCCATGGCGCTGGTGAACGACAAGCTGGGTGCCAATTCCGACCGGCGCGCCCGCTTCGTCTGCGCCCTGGCTCTGGCTTGGCCCGACGGCCATTGCGAGACCTTCGAGGGTGTGGTCGAGGGCGAACTGGTATGGCCGCCGCGCGGGGCCGCCGGCTTCGGCTACGACCCCATGTTCCAGCCGCTCGGCCATGCGGTGACCTTCGGCGAGATGGCGGCGGCGGAAAAGCACGCCATCAGCCACCGCGCCGATGCGTTCCGCAAGCTGGTGGCAAATTGTTTCTCGTGAAACAATTTTATCCGTGATGAGAAAGCCCGGTTTCGGCATCTACCTGCACTGGCCGTTCTGCCTGTCGAAGTGCCCCTATTGCGACTTCAACAGCCATGTGGCCGAGCGCATCGACCAGGCGCGCTGGCGGGCCGGCTTGATCCGCGAGCTGGAGCACTTCGCCGGGATGAAACCCGGCGCGGAAGTGACCAGCATCTTCTTCGGCGGCGGCACGCCCAGCCTGATGGAACCGGCCACGGCGGGCGCCCTGATCGAGCGGATCAAGGCGCTGTGGCCCACGGCGCCCGACCTTGAAATCACCATGGAGGCCAATCCCTCCACGGTGGAGGCGGGCCGCTTCGCCGAATTCGCTGGCGCCGGCATCGCGCGTCTGTCGCTCGGCGTGCAGGCACTGGACGATGCCTCGTTGAAATTTCTCGGCCGCCGCCACGATGCCGGCGAAGCGCTGGCGGCACTCGGCATCGCCAAGCGCCTGTTCAGCCGTTTCTCCTTTGATCTGATCTATGCCCGCCCCGGCCAGAGCGTCGCCGCATGGCGGGCCGAGTTGTCCCGCGCGCTGGAGATGGCGGGCGATCACGTGTCGCTTTATCAGCTGACCATAGAGGACGGCACCGCCTTCGCCCCCGCCTATGCGCGCGGCGAGTTCGAGCTGCCGCCCGAGGATGATCAGGCCGCCATGTTCGAGGCGACCCAGGAGCTGACCGCCGCTGCCGGCCTGCCGGCCTATGAGGTCTCCAACCACGCCCGGCCCGGCGGCGCATGCCGTCACAACCTGACCTATTGGCTGGGCGGCGATTACGTGGGCATCGGCCCCGGCGCCCACGGACGCCTGAACAACACCGCGCTGCGCCAGCACCGCGCCCCCGACATCTGGCTGGAGCGGGTGGAAAAGCACGGCCACGCCACCCAGAGCGCCGAGCCGCTGGACCGGGATACCCGCGCCGAGGAACTGGTGATGATGGGCCTGCGGTTGGTGGAAGGAATCGATGCCGAAACCTTCGCCCACATCGCCGGCCGCCCGCTGTGGGAGGTGCTGGATGGCGGCGGCTTGGCGCGCATGGAAGAGGGCGGCTTTGTCGAACGCAGCCCGTCGGGCCTGCGCGCCACCCCCGCCGGCATGCTGGTGCTGAACGCCCTGACGGCGGAATTGCTGGGCTGACGCCCCCTCCCGGGGGAGGGGCGTCCCGCCTATTGCCCCAAGACGGTGAAGCTGGTCGGAGCGGGGCTGATTTCCCTGGGCCCGGCCTTGGTGATCTCGCGCACCGCCATCCCGCGTTCCGAGGTGCCGTCGGAATTCAGGCGGAACACGCCGTCGACGCCGGCAAACCCATTGGGATTGGTCAACGTCGCCTGGGAATAATCGCCCTGCGCCTGGCGGGCCAGAATGGCGGCCAGCGCGGCGGCATCGTAGGCGATGGACGCGATGGCACCCGAGCGGGCGGGCAGGGCGCCGAACGCCTTGGCATAGCGCGCCTCGAAATCCTGGTGGGCGGCCACCGGCGGCGCCGGATACCAACCGCCCTGCAGCGACGGCTCATTGGCCAGAGCCGCATCGTCCCACAACAGGGTGCCGAGGAATTTCACCTGCTCCGGATCGACCTCGTAATAGGTGATCAGCGAGGCCAGCGAGCGCAGCCGCGTGCCGCTGTCAGGCATCATCACCGCGTCGAACGGCGGCGGCGCCACCGCGGCGGCGGGGTTGGCGGCCTTGGCGCGCGAGCGGGCGTCCACCTCGGTGAAGCGCTTGGCGACGTTGCCGAGATCGGCCTTGGGGTCGTAATACTCGACCTTGATCACCCGGCCGCCCTGGGCCGGCACGGCGGCGCGGAAGGCGTCGGCCACGGCGCGGCCGTAATCGTCGCTGGGGGCGAGCAGGGCGAAGCGCTCCTTGCCCTGCGAGCGGGCATGGCCGACCACCCGCGCCACCTGCGAACCGGGCAGGAAGCCCAGCGTATAGACGCCGCTGCCCAGCGCCGAGCGGTCGGTGGTGAACGCCAGCATCGGGATCATCTGCTCGCGCGCCAGCGGCGCCGCCGCCTTGACCTCGCTCGAGAACAGCGGGCCGAGCAGGATATCGGCGCCCTGCGCCAAGGCCTGCCGGGTGGCGGCGGCGGCGCCGTCGGCGGTGCCCTTGGTGTCGAGCGGAATCAGGTTGAAGCGGGGATCACCGGTTTCAAACAGCGCCAACTGCGCGGCGTTGGACATGGCCTGACCCAACCCCGCCTGGGGGCCGGACAGCGGCACCAACAGGGCGGCGCGGATCTCGTCCTTGTCGGCTAGGCGGGGGGCGGGCGCGGGCGGCTGGGCCGGCAGCGGCATGGCCTGGGG
>JAEZFE010000519.1 GCA_023437865.1 Pseudomonadota bacterium
CCACTTGGCGGGCGAGGCCGCCCGACAGCGTCTCCACCTTCTGCTCGAGGCGGTCGGCAAGGTCGGTCCAACCCAAAGCCTCGTCACGGCGGGTGCGGAACTCCTGGCCGGTGATGCGGTAGAGGTCGGCGTGGATCTTGAGGTTCTCAGCCACCGACAGGTGCTTGTCCACCGCCGGGCTCTGGAACACCACCCCCATGATCTCGCGCACCTTGGCGGGCTGCTTGAACAGGTCGAAGCCGCCGATGGTGACGGCGCCCGCGCTGGGCAGCGCCAAGCCGCACAGGATGCGGAACAGGGTGGATTTGCCCGAGCCGTTGGGGCCCGAGAGAATGGCGAACTCGCCCTCGCCCACCGACAAGTTCAGCTTGTCGACGGCGGTCCTGGGCGCGGCCTTGCGGCCGCCAGGATAGACGTGGGTGAGGTCCTGGATGGAGATCATGGGCATTGCACTCGGGCCTTAACTGGCCGGCAAGGTAACCGAACACGGACCGCCGGGCACCTTAAGATTCGCTCACCTGTGTTGAGATTACGGGTGACGCTCGGCCCACAGCCGCCGGCCCAGACGCTCCGCCTCGTCCTGCGAGCCGGCCCGGCCGGAGTACCGCAGCACCAGCGCCATAGTACCGGCGATGGCGGCATCGGCGAAATCGTCGCGCGCTTCGCCGGTCCACAGCGCCTTCAGCAGAGCCAGGTCCAGATGCTCTTCCTTCTCGCGGGCACCAGCCACCAGGGCCGGCCATTCCTCGCGGACCGGCTCGCCGTTCACCAGCGCCCACACCTCGCACGGCTTCTCGGGCCGGCGTTCCACCTCGCCGCCATCACCCTTGAACGCGGCGGCGTGCTTTTCGCCCAGCAGCCGCGAGCCCTCCTGATGGACCGGCAGATAGGGCGGATGGGTCACGCCGTTGATGGTGAAGGCAGCGCCGAACGGGTTGACCATGCGCGCCACCGTATGGATGGGCGAGCGCAGGCCCAGCAGTCGCTTCAATTCCATGATCCGGTGCAACGGCGGCGACAGATGCTCAAGCGTCATATAGGCGAAGCTGGAGCGTTCCAATTGCTCCACCGCCTGACCCACACTGGTGGCCACAGGTACGCCCAGCGCCGCCAGCGCTTCGGAAGTGTACACACGCCCCGCCGTGTGGCCTTCGGCGCCGTGCATGAAGATGCGGATGCCCGACCGCGCCAGGGCCAGCGCAGCCAGCAGATAATAGGGCAGCCGGCGTGACTTGCCGGCATAGGACGCCCAGTCCACGTCCACCGCGATACCCGGCGCGGGAATGCTGGCGCGGATGGCCTGGGCCAGGCCGGCGGCCTCTTCCGGCGTCTCGGTCTTGACCCGCAACAGGCACAGGAAGGCGCCGAGCTGCACCGGCTCGACCTCGCCGGCGATGATCATCGACATGGCGTCCCGCGCCTCGTCCTGGGTCAGCGGGCGTGAGAGATTGGGACCTTTGCCAAGGATGCGGACGTAGGGCGCGAAGGGATGCTCGGTCAAGGCGCGGTTCCTGCTGCTGGATCGGGGGCGGCCCATGATAGCGCACCGGGCGCCCCCGCCAACAGCCTCACTCGACCTTGCCCACGCCCTTCAGCACGTCGGCCATGGTGTGGTACTCGCCTTCGGGCATCTGGCGCAGGATGTCGAGAATGTCGCCCTCGGCGTTGTTCTTCTGCGCCTGCTCCAGCAATTCCTTCTTGCCGGCGGGAAAATCCACCCCTTTGAGGTGATGCAGGATGTTCGACGGCGAATGGCCGCCCATTCCCTGGGTCATGGGCCACCTCCGATTCCAGTGGGACCAACGTCCTTGCCAACACAGCAGCGAGCGAGGGGTTCCCGCGCGAATGACCTTGCTTGGAAAGTGGAGAATGCCAATAATCTTTTCGCCTGTTGGGGAATGGGCGTGGCGCTTTGGGGACGCGCGGAGGTGACGAAACCCATCCCGCATCTTTCATTCAACACCGCCGATCTGCATCCTCGCGACCGCGTGGACGCGTGGCGCCGATGCATTGCGCCCTTTGTCGAGGTCCTTCCCCAGGTGGACCCGACGCAGTTGGACGCGCGGCTGGACATGTTCCATCTTGGCGAGGTGATGGTGGGCGGCATTGACGTGCCGGCGCACCATTTCCGCCGCGACCGCGCCTGGGTCGCCCAAAGCGGCACCGATCACTATTATCTGCAAATGTACCTGGATGGCGGCTATCGCGGCCGGATGGGCGAGCGTGACGTGTCGGTCGGCCGGGGCGACATCGAGGTCATGCACCTGGGCCAGACCTTCGAGACCGAGGCGGCGCTCGTCCGCACGTTCGGGCTGCTGGTTCCCAGGGACGTGCTGGACCAGCATGTCGGTGGCGTCGCCGACATGCACGGCGTGGTGCTGCGACGCGACCAGCCCGCCGGGCGCCTGCTGGGCGATCACCTGATGTCGATGCGCAGCATGGTGCCGACCGCCAGCCAGGACGACGCCGCCATGATCGCAGAAAGCAGCATCGCCATGGCGGCAGCCGCCTTGCGCCCCAGCGCCCGGACCGCCGAAGCCGCAGCGAACGCCATCGCGGGTGTCCTGGCGGAACGCATCGAACGCTACATTGACACCCATTGGGCCGAGCCTGACCTGGATGCCGCCCATCTGTGCGCCCATTTCCGCCTGTCGCGCAGCTATCTGTATCGCCTGTTCGAGACCCAGGGCGGCGTCGCCCAGATTATCCGCCGCCGCCGGCTGAACCGCGCGCTGGCTTGGCTGCGCCACCCCCGGCACGCCCGGGCCCGCATTTGCGATGCCGCCTATGCCTGCGGTTTCGGCTCGGAGGCGGCGTTCACCCGCGCCTTCCGCGCCGAGTTCGGCTTCAGCCCGTCCGAGGCGCGCGCCGCCGGCGCCGAACTCTTCCCCGCCGGCGGCAATGACACCCAGTTCGCCGCCTGGGTGACACAATTGGGCCGCCCAGCCCAGCGCTAGGAGACAAAACGCCGCTATTTCTGGGACGCCCTGGACGGCGGCCCCGGAGCCACGACGATATTCTCGCCCCCTGGCGACATGGGAGAGAATGACGGTGGCAGTGTCCCGCACGAGCTTGCTGCTGGCCTTGACCGGCACGACCGCATTGGTGCCTTGGCATTCGGCCCTCGCCGGCTGCACCGGCAATGGGGCGGAGGTGTATCTCTGCTCCGGCACCGGCGAGACCATCAACCTGTCGGCCGGCGCCAATGCCAGCGTTGATGTGGCCGCCGGCACCACCGCCACGGGCGGCGGCACGCCCATGATCGAATTTGCCGGCGCGGGCAGCCTGACCGTGGGCCAGGGCGCAGTGTTAAATGGGGCGGACCAGTCGGTGGTACGGGCTGGGCCGGGTTCGACCGGCCCGCTGCGCGTGACCAATGCCGGTGAGATGCGTGGCACCGACACGGTCAGCGCGACGGGCAGGCTGGAGCTGACCAACAGCGCCACCGGCACCATCGCCGGTAGCGGCACCGCCGTCCGCTGGACCGGCTACAACAACACACTGGTCAACGACGGCACCATCCAGGGCGCCATCGACGGCAATGAAGGTGAAATCACCAACCGGGGCACCATCACCGGCACCACCCAGCTCTTCTACGGTTCCATTGACAACAGCGGCACCATGGCCGCCATTCGCGGCTACAGCGTCACCAGGCTCCGCAATTCCGGCACCGTGGCCGGCACCATCAAGATCGATGGCCCCTCGTGGGGCGGCCTGTCCGTCTCCAATTCCGGCACCATGGCATCCTCTCTGGAGCTGACCGGTTCGGGGAATCTATCAAACACCGGCACCATCGCCGGCCCCGTCACCACCAGCGGCGCCGTCAATCTGGACAACAGCGGCACCATCACCCAGGCCGTGCGGATGGAGGTCAACGGCCTAGGCGGCTCCGTACACGAACAGAGCGTCGTCAACACCGGCACGCTGCAATCCACCCTGTATGCCAAGGGCGACACCACCCTGGAC